>NZ_CAXAQH010000015.1:0-137921 GCF_963970905.1 Pseudomonas sp. EL_65y_Pfl2_R96
CGGCAATAGGGACTTCAGACTAACAATGCGAACCTGCGTCGCTGCGCTCCGACTGCTTGTCCGAATGAGCGTGGAACAGGTGTCCGGATGTTGGTGGGCTGAGTGTCCGGATGGCGTGGAATCCGCAGCTGGAGCATGATGACGAACCACCGAGGCTAAATTGACACCTCCCCTTCCCTCAAACCATTTAGGCCATCAGTAAATCTTTGATGGCCTAGTGTATTGCGTCGCACATTCAGCTATCGAGGAAACCGCAACAGAATCATTCGCTTTAGGCGTTCGCATTGCTCCGTGTGAACGAACCCGATATTTTGTGAACGTTCTGCATGAAATCCGAAGCAACAAAAAAGGGCCCACCTTTCGGTGAACCCTTCTAGACCGCCCAGCAGAGCGGATTTTGTTTGGTAGGCGCGATTGGACTCGAACCAACGACCCCCACCATGTCAAGGTGGTGCTCTAACCAACTGAGCTACGTGCCTGCTGTGAGGCGGCATTCTACGGAATTCCGGAGGGGTGTCAACACCTTTTTTTCACCTAACCCTATGAATATGCAAAATATTTAATTTTCCGCTCACAAAGAAGATTTTCCGGTGACTGGCGGCTGATTTTTAACTCGGGTAGGATCGATGCACTCGTAAAATATATTAAACAGAGGCTGCAGGATGGCGAACACTCCCTACCCAGAGTCCTATTACGCCGCGTCGGCCAATGCAGCGCCACCGCGCCCGGCCTTGCAGGATGATGTAGAGACTGATGTCTGTGTAATCGGCGCCGGTTACACCGGCCTTTCCTCTGCCCTGTTTCTGTTGGAGAACGGTTTTCGGGTAACGGTCCTGGAGGCGGCCAAAGTGGGTTTTGGCGCATCGGGGCGCAACGGTGGCCAGATCGTTAACAGCTACAGCCGTGACATTGATGTGATCGAGCGCAGTGTCGGCCCCAAGCAAGCTCAGTTGCTGGGGCAGATGGCGTTTGAGGGGGCGCGGATCATTCGTGAGCGGGTCGCCAAATATAATATCCAGTGCGACTTGAAGGATGGCGGTGTGTTCGCCGCCATTACCGCCAAGCAGATGGGCCATCTGGAATCCCAGAAGCGGTTGTGGGAGCGTTTCGGTCACACTCAGCTTGAATTGCTGGATCAGCGACGCATCCGTGAAGTGGTGGCTTGCGATCAATACGTCGGCGGCATGCTCGACATGAGTGGCGGGCATATTCATCCGCTCAACCTTGCCCTGGGCGAGGCAGCGGCCGTGGAATCGCTGGGCGGCACTATTTACGAACAGTCGCCAGCGGTGCGCATCGAGCGCGGCGCCAATCCGGTGGTGCATACACCTCAGGGCAAGGTCAGGGCCAAATTCATCATCGTCGCCGGCAACGCGTACATCGGCAATCTGGTGCCGGAGCTGGCGGCCAAGTCGATGCCCTGCGGGACTCAAGTGATCACCACTGAACCCTTGGGCGATGAATTGGCCAAGCGCCTGTTGCCCCAGGACTACTGCGTCGAAGACTGTAACTACCTGCTCGACTACTATCGCCTGAGCGCTGACAAACGCCTGATTTTCGGCGGCGGTGTGGTCTATGGCGCACGGGATCCGGCGAACATCGAGGCGATCATTCGACCAAAGATGCTCAAGGCCTTCCCACAGCTCAAGGACGTGAAAATCGATTACGCCTGGACCGGCAATTTCCTGCTGACCCTGTCGCGCCTCCCCCAGGTCGGACGCCTGGGCGACAACATCTACTATTCCCAAGGTTGCAGCGGCCACGGCGTGACCTACACGCACCTGGCGGGCAAGGTGTTGGCCGAGGCATTGCGCGGTCAGGCCGAGCGCTTCGACGCCTTTGCCGACCTGCCCCACTACCCATTCCCCGGCGGGCAATTATTGCGTACACCGTTCGCGGCATTGGGTGCCTGGTACTACGGACTGCGGGACAAGTTCGGATACTGACCGCTAGAGGTGAAAGGGGCCGTTGAATACGGCTTATGCCAGTCAGTTAAGCCCACATGGATTGCGCTTAACTGACTGGCATTACGCAGTGCCTCTATCTTGCCACGTCCACCCGCGACAACACGGCAATGCCCTTCCCTGCGGCGCAGCGCACGGTTGGATCGATTCAGAAGTCGACTGTCGCCGAAACGAGGTAGGTTCGTGGGGTCGAGAGCGTCAACCCGGGCTCGCTGTCATCCGAAGCCCCGGCCGAACTCCAGTAGCGCTTGTCTGCCACGTTCTCGACATTGGCACGCAGGGTGATGTTCTTTTCATCGATCTTGAACGCATAGCGTGCACCCACGTCGAAACGCTCCCAGGCGTCGATTTCCTTGTTGTTGGACTGGTCCAGATACTGCGAGCTGGAATAGATGCCGCGGCTGGTCAGGGTCAGGCCCTGTACGGTCGGCACATCCCACTCGGCGCCCAGGTTGACGTTGTATTTCGGCGTGGCAGGCGCGCGGTTGCCGTCGAAGGTGCCATTGGTGGTGTCGGTCAACTCGCTGTCGATGTACATGACACCGCCGAGCAGACGGAAACCATCGAGCGGTTCACCGAACACACTCAGTTCCACACCGTCGTTTTGACGCTTGCCGTTCGGGCCGAAAACCCGCGTCGTGGCGTTGGTCTCATAGGCCGGCTGCTTGATCCGGAACACCGCGGCGGTCACGGCGAACGCACCCGCGTCATACTTGGCGCCGACTTCGACCTGCCGGCTGATGAACGGCGGGAATATCTCGTCCTCGTTCACCGAGGTCGACGGCGCGATCTTGCCCTGGCTCAGCCCCTCCATGTAGTTGGCATACAGCGACAGCTTATCGGTTGCCTTGAACAGGATGCCGCCCGACGGCGAAACCTTTTCCTCATCGTAGGCCGTGGTGCCTTTGACATCATCCGCCCAGTCATCAACCTTCACGCGCTGCCAGCGAGCGCCGAGGGTCAGCAGCAACCGGTCATCGAAGAAACCCAGGGTGTCGGACAACGCCACGCCGCTGAAACGGTTCTCGGTGTAGACCTTCGAATCGAGTCGGGTGGGACTGCCAGGTGTTGGTGTTTCCACGGGGTCGTAGAGGTTGCTGCGGGCCGCGGCATAACGGGCGCCGCCATTTTCGAAGTCCATGTAGAAATAGCTGGCGGCCAGGTTGACTTCATGGCTCACCGGGCCGGTATGAAACCAGTTGCGCACCCCTGCCGTGGCCGTCCGGACATTTTCGTCACGGGTAAAGTCACGCGGCTGAACGCTGAAATCGCCGGCGTCGTTGGTGACCGCAACGGCATGCCGGAGAAAGTCATGGTTGCTTTTACGCGCGCCCACACCGCCGTACAGCATGACGGAGTCGCTGACATCGAATTCGCCGTTCACCGTCCCGAACGTGTCGTGGGTACTCGCCTTGCTCCAGGGCTGCGCATAGTTGTGGCGCACATCGTTTGCATTTGGAACTTTCGCATTGGCGCCGACCTGCACACGTTCCTGCGGGGCGTCGGTATCACGCTCGGTGCGCCCCAGGTCCGTCGAGAGTCGCAGGCGTTCACCGCGAAAATCCAGGCCCAGCACGGCCATCTCGCGGTCGACACTCTGATGATCCCATTCGGTGTCGCCGGACTGCTTCACACCGTTGAAACGAATACCGAACTTGTTGTCTTCACCAAAGCGCCGGCCGACATCCACGGCACCGCCGACCTGGTTGTCGGAAGCGTAGCTCCCGGTAAACGAAGTGATGGGCTTGTCGGTCGCGCGCTTGGGCACCACGTTGATCCCGCCACCCACGCTGCCCCGCGGCGAGATGCCGTTGATGAGCTGGCTCGGACCTTTGAGGATGTCGACGCGGTCGGCCATCTCCATGTCGATCGTATAAGTCGGCAGGACACCGTAGAGACCGTTGTAGGCGACATCACTATTGAACAGGCTGAGCCCGCGAATGGTGAACTGCTCATAACGCCCACCCGCCGGGTTGGTAGCGCGTACCGAAGGATCGCTGGCGATCAGGTCACCCAAGGTACGAGCCTGCTGGTTTTTGACCACCTCGTTGGTGTAGGTGGTCATGCTGAATGGCGTTTCCATAAAATCTTTCGAGCCCAGCAAGCCTTGCGAACCGCGGCGCGCGACCTGGCCGCCGGCATACACCTCGCTGTCCACCCCGCCCGTGGCACCGAGAATCGAGGTGGGGGCCAGTTGCAGGCTGCTGCCTTCTGGCGCCGGGGTCAGGATGTAGGCCTGTTCACCCACGGGCTGCAATTGCAGACCGGAACCCCGCAACAGCCGGGCAAAGCCCTCCTCGACCGCATATTCACCGGAAAGACCGGGGCTGGCGCGACCGCCCACCAGTGCCGGGTCGACCGAGAGATTGACGCCAGACAGACCGGCGAAGCGGGTCAGCGCATCGCTCAGGCTGCCGGCAGGCACCTGATAATTGCGCCGGACACTGTCTTCGGCCCAACTGACAGTGATGAACAACGGACTGGCACTCAGGCCCAACAACAGGCTCAAGTGCAACAACGGACGCAAGCGGGAAGAAGCCGGACGCGGACAGCAAGGTATTACTGCGGGCATTGAAATAGCTCTCTTGATTCGTTCACATGCCTTGAATGACAAGCGAGTCGAAAAAAGGGGACAGGCTTCACACACTATTTTTGCGCGGCAGCAACGTAACCCAATATCGCGAACGCAAATGCACCTCCAGCGGCAGGCTGGCCGCCAGCAACGCGAGGACGCGATCGGTGTCGTCCAGGCGGAAACTGCCGGTGACACGCAACGCTTCAAGCTCCGGCTCCCAACGCAACACACCCGGTCGATAAGTGCCGAGTTCGCGCAGGAAATCCCCCAGCGGCTGGTTTTTCGCCATCAGCACGCCTTCTCGCCAACCTGGCGCAAGCACATCGAATGGGCCGACCGGCCCAACGCCAGCAGCTTGAAGACTGCCTTGTTGACCACTGCGCAAAGCCAACGCCGGCCCCCGCAAGGGCTGCATTTGCACGGCGCCGTTGTACACCGACACGCGGCAACCGCGCGCATCCTGACGAACACAGACTTCGCTCTGGCTGACGATGATCTGTCCAAACTTCGTTTGGATCGTCAGCGGCGATGCGCCCGGCACCTTCAGCGACAGCTCGCCCTCAATCAGCTTCAAGCGCCGGCTCTGCAAATCCACATCGACGGCACTGGCCGTGTTGAGTCGCAAGGAACTGCCATCAGCGAGTTGCACCTGTTTGCGCTCCCCGGTGGCCGTATGCAGATCGGCTCGCCAGACATCCAGGGGCAATTGTCGGCTGATCAGCCAAGCCGCCGGCACCAACGCCACCGCACCCAATGCACGCTTGAGCACCACACGCCGCCCCGGCTCGGGGCGATCCAGACTTTTGAGTGCCACGGCTGAAGGCAGATCGGCAAACCGCTGACGCAAGGCTTGAGCCTTCTGCCAAGCCTGCTCGTGACTGACGCAACTGTCGCGCCAACGCTGCAGATTCGCACGATCCTGCTCGTTGGCACTCCCAGATTCCAACAGTGCGAGCCACTTCGCGGCAGCTCGCACTGCCTGACGGGCGTCGGGTACCGGACTGCTCACAGCTCCACCAACAGACAATGCTCGTAGGCGTGCGCCATGTAGCGTTTGATCGTGCGCTCAGATACCCGCAGGCGCTCGGCGATTTGCTGATAGTTCAAGCCTTCCAGCTGACTCCAGAGAAACGCCCTGCGCACCGCCGTCGGCAGCCCGTCGAGCAACTCATCCAGGGCTTGCAGGGTTTCCAGCAGCAGCCAGCGCTGCTCGGGTGATGGCACGCAGTCTTCAGGCATCGACGCTAACGCGGCCAGATAGGCTTGTTCGAGACTGCGACGCTTGTAGAAATTGCTCAGCAGGCGTTTGCCCACGGTCAGCAGATAGGCACGGGGCTCCTGCAGGTCGGCAATTCGCTGAGAACTGGCGAGTAAACGCAGGAACGTATCCTGACTGAGGTCCGCCGCATCACAGGCGTTGCCCATGCGTCGTCTCAACCAGCCTTCAAGCCAGCCACGGTGATCGCGGTACAGATCGTGGAGGGTCTGCTCCTTCGGCATCGCTGCATCACTCATCTCAAGAAGTCCTGTGCCAAGGATTATCGTAAATGAGAGTGATTCTAATTAATGTCGAGGCCGCGAACCAAGCCCTTTATGCACCGAATGTACAGAAAGGTCGTATTGGGAAGACTGGAGAGGCATAAAAGCCAAATTGAAGACACAAAAAACCCCGGTCTTTCGACCAGGGTCTTTGCTATCGACTCGAAGATAGCCATCGGCTTGCTTCGTAGCTCCAAGGCGTTCAGTGGGCCTTGAGGCAGATATGGCGCAGCGGACGGGACTCGAACCCGCGACCCCCGGCGTGACAGGCCGGTATTCTAACCGACTGAACTACCGCTGCGTATCGCTTTGGACTTTCGCCCAAGTAACTCGTCTGACTGAAAAGCTTCGAAGCTTTTCAATCTCGAGGCAGATAAACCTGACTCGGAAAATATGGCGCAGCGGACGGGACTCGAACCCGCGACCCCCGGCGTGACAGGCCGGTATTCTAACCGACTGAACTACCGCTGCGCGTCGGTGGAGGCTTTTCAGCTTCCCTCTTGCTTACGCAAGAGTCTCAAGAAGTGGTGGGTGATGACGGGATCGAACCGCCGACATTCTGCTTGTAAGGCAGACGCTCTCCCAGCTGAGCTAATCACCCTTTGCTTCTCTGAGGCCGCGAAATTTACGCAGGTATCGAAGCTAAGTCAATACCCCGCTTGAAGTTTTTCTGAAAAAGACAAAATCGTGTCAATCCGAACGAGGCCGGTAACCGCCAGACCGCTTTCGCGAGCAGGCTCGCTCCCACAGTGAACCGCGTCTCTTAGGGCAACATGCTTTCTAATGTGGGAGCGAGCCTGCTCGCGATGATGGCGGCACATCCAACATCAATGCTGGAGACAGCGCGCCGCCCTATTACTCGCTGTAAATCATCTTCTTGGTCATGCCACCATCGACCACAAACTCCTGGCCCGTGACGAAACCGGCGTTCTTCGACAGCAACCACGCCACCATCGCCGCCACGTCCTCGACCGTCCCTACCCTGCCCGCCGGATGTTGCGCATGATCGGCGTCGGTCAACGGTTCGGCACGCCGCGCCGCCGGATCCCGCGCATCGATCCAGCCAGGACTGACCGCGTTGACACGAATCTCCGGCCCCAAACTGATAGCCAAGGCGTGAGTCAGGGCCAACAGACCGCCCTTGCTCGCCGCATAAGCCTCTGTGTCGGGTTCCGACTGCCCGGCGCGGGTCGAGGCCAGATTGACGATGGCGCCGCTGTGAGCACGCAGGTACGGCGCACAGTGCTTGGCCAAGAGCATCGGCCCGCTCAGGTTCACCGCCAGCACCCGGTTCCAGTACGCCAGATCGAGGCTTTCCAGGGTGATATTGTGCGGATCGGCCACCGCCGCATTGCACACCAGCGCGTCCAGGCGCCCGAACTGCCCCAGCACCTCGGCCACGCCCAGCGCCACCTGCGCTTCATTCGCGACGTCCATGGCGATGAACCAGGCGTGTTCGCCAAGCACCTTCGCCACTTTCGAACCGCGCTCCCGATCCAGATCGGTCAGCACCACCTGCCAGCCTTCGCTGATCAGCCAGGCCGCAATGCCCAGGCCAATGCCCCGTGCCGCACCAGTGACCAGAGCGACGCGGCCATGGGTACCCGTGGTCGGCGTGGACAACTCGATCACAAGGCAGCCAACCCGCGCGCCAGATCGGCCTGCAGGTCTGCCACGTCTTCCAGACCGACCGCTACGCGGATCAGGCTGTCACGAATCCCCGCCGCTTCACGCTCTTGCGGCGCGAGACGGCCGTGAGAAGTGGTGCTTGGGTGCGTGATGGTGGTTTTGCTGTCGCCCAGGTTGGCGGTGATGGAGATCAGGCGAGTCGCATCGATAAAGCGCCAGGCGCCTTCTTTGCCGCCCTTGACCTCGAAACTCACGACCGCACCGAAGCCCTTCTGCTGACGCTGGGCCAGTTCGTGCTGCGGATGGCTCTTGAGGCCCGCGTAATGGACTTTCTCGATGCCGTCCTGCTGCTCCAGCCACTCGGCCAGTTGCTGGGCATTGGCGCAATGCGCCTTCATGCGCAGGCTCAGCGTTTCCAGACCCTTGAGGAAAATCCAGGCGTTGAATGGGCTCAGGGTTGGCCCGGCGGTGCGCAGGAAGCCAACGACCTCCTTCATCTGCTCGCTGCGACCCGCCACGACCCCCCCCATGCAACGACCCTGGCCGTCGATGAACTTGGTCGCCGAGTGCACGACGATGTCCGCGCCCAGCTTCAGCGGCTGCTGCAACGCAGGCGTGCAGAAGCAGTTGTCGACTACCAGCATCGTACCTTTGGCGTGAGCAATTTCCGACAGTGCCTTGATGTCTACCAGCTCGGCCAGCGGGTTGGACGGCGACTCGACGAACAGCAACCTGGTGTTGGCCTTGATCGCCGCATCCCAGCCGGACAAGTCCGCCAGGGGCACGTAATCGACTTCGATACCGAAGCGCTTGAAGTACTTTTCGAACAGGCTGATGGTCGAACCGAACACGCTACGCGACACCAGCACGTGATCGCCGGCGCTGCACAGGCTCATGACCACGGCCATGATTGCCGCCATGCCGGTCGCCGTGGCCACCGCTTGCTCGGCGCTTTCCAAGGCGGCAATGCGCTCTTCGAACGCACGTACGGTCGGGTTGGTGTAGCGCGAGTAAACGTTGCCCGGCACTTCCCCGGCAAAGCGCGCAGCCGCGTCGGCGGCAGTACGGAAGACGTAGCTGGAAGTGAAGAACATCGGATCACCGTGTTCGCCTTCCGGCGTGCGGTGCTGACCGGCGCGTACGGCCAGGGTATCGAACGCTACGCCTTCGAGGTCGCTGTCCAGCCGACCGGCATCCCAATCCTGACTCATGCTGTCACTCCTTGCCTTGCTCTTTATTTAGTAGATACAAAACCGGCCCCTCAGGGCCGGTAGTTACTCAGTTGTTGTACAGATCAATGATCGCACTGACTGCCTGCGTCTTGACCTTGGAGGCATCGTTGCGCGCCTGCTCGATCTTGTTCAGGTAAGCCTCGTCGACGTCGCCGGTGACGTACTGGCCGTCGAACACCGCGCAATCGAACTTCTCGATCTTGATCTTGCCGCCACCGACCGCTTCAATCAAGTCAGGCAAGTCCTGATAGATCAACCAGTCGGCGCCGATCAGGTCGGCAACATCCTGAGTCGAACGGTTGTGGGCGATCAGTTCGTGGGCGCTTGGCATGTCGATGCCATAGACGTTCGGGTAACGAACAGCCGGTGCAGCGGAGCAGAAGTAGACGTTTTTGGCGCCGGCTTCGCGAGCCATCTGAATGATCTGCTTGCAGGTGGTGCCGCGAACGATGGAGTCGTCCACCAGCATCACGTTCTTGCCGCGGAATTCGAGTTCGATGGCGTTGAGCTTCTGGCGTACGGATTTTTTCCGTGCAGCCTGCCCCGGCATGATGAAGGTCCGGCCGATGTAGCGGTTCTTCACGAAGCCTTCGCGGAACTTGACGCCCAGGTGGTTCGCCAGTTCCAGGGCCGCGGTACGACTGGTGTCCGGAATCGGGATGACCACGTCGATGTCGTGATCCGGGCGCTCGCGCAAGATCTTCTCGGCGAGCTTCTCGCCCATGCGCAGACGAGCTTTGTAAACCGAAACGCCGTCGATGATCGAGTCCGGACGCGCCAGGTAGACGTGTTCGAAGATGCACGGCGTCAGCGAAGGATTGGTCGCGCACTGACGGGTGTGCAGCTTGCCGTCTTCAGTGATGTAGACCGCCTCGCCCGGCGCCAGGTCGCGAATCAGGGTGAAACCGAGCACGTCCAGCGAAACGCTTTCGGAGGCGATCATGTACTCGACGCCTTCGTCGGTGTGACGCTGACCGAAAACGATCGGACGGATGCCGTGCGGATCGCGGAAACCGACGATGCCATAACCGGTCACCATCGCCACGACCGCGTAACCACCGACGCAACGATTGTGCACGTCGGTGACGGCGGCAAACACGTCTTCTTCGGTCGGCTGCAACTTGCCGCGCTGGGCCAGCTCGTGCGCGAACACGTTGAGTAGCACTTCCGAATCGGAGTTGGTGTTGACGTGGCGCAGGTCAGATTCGTAAATCTCCTTGGCCAGCTGTTCAACGTTGGTCAGGTTACCGTTGTGCGCCAGGGTGATGCCGTACGGCGAGTTGACGTAAAACGGTTGAGCTTCGGCCGAGGTCGAACTGCCCGCAGTCGGATAACGCACATGGCCAATGCCCATGTGGCCGACCAGACGCTGCATGTGACGCTGATGAAACACGTCACGCACCAGGCCATTGTCCTTGCGCAGGAATAACCGGCCATCATGACTGGTCACGATACCGGCAGCGTCCTGGCCGCGGTGCTGGAGGACGGTTAGCGCGTCATACAGCGCCTGATTGACGTTCGACTTACCGACGATACCGACGATGCCACACATGCGACGCAACCCCTACTTAATGGATCTGAACTGAACTGAACACAACTCACTGAGGCGTTTTGGCCGTCGGCAAGAGGTGCTCCTTGAACGGAATATCAGCGGGTACGCTGATTCCGCTGGCAAGCCACTGACTGCTCCACCCGAGGATCAGGTTTTTGGACCAGTCTGCGACCAATAAAAACTTTGGCACGAGTTGGGATTCTTTCCACCACCCGTCCTGCTGTACCGGCCCCAGGCTCAACAGCCCGACCGCCACGACCACCAGCAACACGCCACGCGCAGCGCCGAAGGCCATGCCGAGGAATCGATCGGTCCCGGATAGCCCGGTGACGCGAACCAACTCGCCGATAAGATAATTGATCATTGCGCCCACAATTAAAGTGGCGACAAACATGATGGCACAACCCGTGATCACACGAGCCGATGGCGTTTGGATGTATCCGGCGAGGTACTCGGACAATGAACCACCGAACATCCAGGCGACGACTCCTGCGATGATCCAGGTCACCAGCGATAATGCTTCTTTGACGAAGCCGCGGCTCAAACTGATCAATGCGGAGATGGCGACGATTGCGACGATCGCCCAATCAACCCAGGTAAATGGCACAGTGCAGCCTACAGACGGATAAGGCGGCGCATTTTAGCAGAGCCCATGGCTGTCGGTAAGCTGAGATTGTCAGTGCTTTTCAAATCGGGGCGATTGTTCTAACCGCGCTCAGGCTGAAAACGCACCACAAAACCCTTGAGGCTCTGCTGACGACTCAACAAGTCACGCAGACGATCGGCTTCCGCGCGCTCGATCAACGGCCCGACGAACACCCGATTCTTGCCATCGGCGGAGCGGATATAGGCGTTATAGCCTTGGCTGCGCAGGGTTTTCTGCAGGCTTTCAGCGCTTTCACGGCTCGACAGGCTGGCCAGTTGCACCGACCAGCTGACCGACAGGCCATTGGCATCGACGCGGCTTGGGGTGGTAGTGACCGGCTTGGCCGGTGCGGCAGCGATTGGCTGGGCAGGTGTCGGCACGGGCTTGACGACTGGTGCCGCAGGCGGCGCGACCGGCTTGGCAGTCGGCGGCGCTGGCGCCACGGGAGCACTTTGCGCGATCGGTGTCGACGGCGCTTGCTGCTCGGCAATTTCGTCGTCGCCTGGCACAGGTTCCTGCGGCAATGCCTGCGGTTCAGGCACCACCACCGGCTCAATCTGCACTTGCGGCATTGCGGGCGCGTGCGGCGCAGCAGGCGCGTCGACCGTCACCTGACGCTGCTCATCCTGACGGGAAAACAGCATCGGCAGGAAAATCACCGCCAGCGCCACCAGCACCAGGGCGCCGACCATGCGCTGCTTGTACGCCTTATCCAGCAAAGCCATTTGCCGCTTCCTCCGTGGAGTGCCGGGCCAGCCATTCAAGGGCCTCGGCGACACAATAAAATGATCCGAACAACAGAATTTCGTCGTCGCTCGTCGCCTGCGCGCACTGCCCTTCCAGGGCGGCGGCCACGCTGTCATAAGACGTTACCGAGGCGCCGAGGTTCTGTAATGCCGCATGCAACTGCGCAACCGGTCGTGCCCGCGGCGAATCCAGCGGTGCGACGGCCCAATGCTGGACACTAGCATTCAATTCACCGACAACACCATCCAGGTCCTTGTCCGCCAACAGCCCGAACACCGCCAGACGCTTGCCGGCCGGTGGTCGGCTGGCCAGACGACGAGTCAGATATTCTGCCGCATGGGGGTTGTGCCCCACATCCAGCAACAGATTCAGACGCTTGCCCTGCCAGTCGAACTGACGACGATCGAGACGACCGACCACCCGCGTCGCTTTCAGGGCTTCAATAATCTGCGCATCCACCCAAGGCAAACCAAGCAACAGGTAAGCCTGCAAGGCCAATGCGGCGTTTTCCATCGGCAGATCAAGCAATGGCAGATCGTGCAACTCAACCGCACGCCCTTGGGCATCAACACCGCGCCACTGCCAGTTGTGATCGGTGATCCCCAGGTCGAAATCGCGCCCACGCAGGAAAAACGGGCAATTGAGCTCGCGCGCTTTATCCAGCAAAGGTTGTGGAGGATTCAGATCGCCGCAGAGCGCAGGCGCACCCTGGCGGAAGATTCCGGCCTTTTCGAAGGCCACGGATTCGCGGGTATCGCCCAGGTAATCCGCATGGTCGACACCAATGCTGGTCACCAGCGCGATATCGGCGTCCACCACGTTGACCGTATCCAGACGCCCACCCAGGCCGACTTCCAGCACCACCGCATCCAGACTAGCCTGTTGAAACAGCCAGAACGCCGCCAGGGTGCCCATCTCGAAGTAAGTCAGGGACGTCTCGCCACGGCCCGCTTCGACCGCTGCAAAGGCTTCGCACAGCTGAGCGTCAGTGGCTTCGACACCATTGACTTGCACCCGCTCGTTGTAACGCAGCAGGTGCGGGGAATTGTAGACACCCACGTTCAGGCCCTGCGCCCGCAGCAACGAAGCCACGAAAGCGCAGGTAGATCCCTTGCCGTTGGTGCCGGTGACCGTGATCACCCGAGGCGCCGGCTTGCCCAGCCCCATGCGGGACGCTACCTGTTGCGAACGCTCCAGCCCCATGTCGATGGCCGAAGGATGCAACTGTTCAAGGTAAGCGAGCCACTCGCCAAGGGTGCGCTCGGTCATATGTTCGCAGGTACCGGTGGAACCACGATCGGCTCGATCGGCGCAGCGACGAACTTCGGTGTCGGCTTGCCCATCAGTTGCGCCAGCAGATTACCCAGGCGCGGACGCAGTTCCTGGCGGTGAATGATCATGTCGATTGCGCCGTGCTCCAGCAGGAACTCGCTGCGCTGGAAGCCTTCCGGCAGTTTTTCGCGAACGGTCTGCTCGATCACGCGCGGACCGGCGAAACCGATCAGGGCTTTCGGCTCACCGACGATCACGTCGCCGAGCATCGCCAGGCTGGCGGAAACACCGCCGTAGACTGGGTCGGTCAGTACCGAGATGAACGGAATGCCTTCTTCACGCAGACGCGCCAGCACCGCGGAGGTCTTGGCCATTTGCATCAGGGAGATCAGCGCTTCCTGCATCCGCGCACCGCCGGAAGCGGAGAAGCAGATCATCGGGCAACGGTTTTCCAGGGCGTAGTTGGCGGCGCGCACGAAGCGCTCACCGACGATGGCGCCCATCGAACCACCCATGAAGGAGAATTCGAAGGCCGACACCACCACCGGCATGCCCAGCAAAGTACCGCTCATGGAGATCAGTGCGTCTTTTTCGCCGGTCTGCTTTTGCGCAGCGGTCAGGCGATCCTTGTACTTCTTGCCGTCGCGGAACTTCAGACGGTCAACCGGCTCCAGGTCCGCACCCAGTTCGGCACGACCGTCAGCGTCGAGGAAAATGTCGATACGGGCGCGAGCGCCGATACGCATGTGGTGGTTGCACTTGGGGCAAACATCCAGGGTCTTTTCCAGCTCCGGACGATACAGCACCGCCTCGCAAGACGGGCATTTGTGCCACAGACCTTCAGGCACCGAGCTCTTCTTGACCTCGGAACGCATGATCGAAGGGATCAGTTTGTCTACTAACCAGTTGCTCATGCTTTCTTTCTCCAGTACCGGTGGCCCGAACGCTCTGGTTCGCAGCCCCGCGTATGCCCTTGACCTAAATTCATGTGTGTGTGTGGCGATGATCGATGGCTTGCCGGGTCAGCGAAACGTGACCTGCGTACAACCCAAAACATCCTCAGCCCTGCCTGCTTTGTGCAGGTGCACCTGTTTTATACAGAGCAGTGGACGGCGGCAGTCTGCCAGCCGTCACATCAACGTAGGAGCTGTCGAGTGAAACGAGGCTGCGATCTTTTGATCCTGAAGATCGCAGCCTCGTTTCACTCGACAGCTCCTGCAAGTTCCTACACAGCTCCTGCAACAGCTTTGATGAATGCCTGAATCTTTGCGTGATCCTTGATGCCCTTGCTCGCCTCTACCCCACCGCTGACGTCTACCGCGTAAGGCCGAACCCGGACAATTGCCTCAGCGACATTGTCCGGCGTCAAACCGCCCGCCAGAATGATCGGCTTGCTCAAGCCTTGCGGTATCAGTGACCAGTCAAAGGCCTCACCGGTTCCGCCCGGCACGCCTTCGACATAAGTGTCGAGCAAGATCCCGCTGGCACTGGCGTAGGCATCGCAACCTGCTGCGATGTCATCACCAGCCTTGACCCGCAACGCCTTGATGTACGGTCGGCGCCAGCCTTCGCACTCCGCGGCGGTTTCGTCACCATGGAATTGCAGCAGGTCCAGCGGCACGGCATCGAGGATTTCCCCCAACTCACAGTGGCTGGCGTTGACGAACAATCCCACGGTGGTCACGAACGGCGGCAGTGCCTTGATGATCGAGCGCGCCTGCTGAAATGTCACGGCCCGCGGGCTTTGGGCGTAGAACACGAATCCGATGGCATCGGCCCCGGCCTCGACCGCCGCCAACGCATCCTCTATGCGGGTAATCCCACAAATTTTGCTGCGAACGGCCGACATATCGATAGAACCTCAGGGCAAATCCAGGAAAGTCCCGGATGGTATCAAAAGCGTTCGAGGGCGTCAGCCGTCAAGTTCAGAGAAGCCGGTGAGGAAGTGCGGGCCGAGGTAGCGCTCGGGCAATTCAAACTCGTCGCGGTACTCGACTTGCACCAGATACAGGCCAAACGGATGGGCGGTCACCCCGCCAGAACGCCGAACGCGACTCTCCAGTACCTCTTTCATCCACGCCACGGGACGCTCGCCAGCACCGATGGTCATCAGCACCCCGGCGATGTTGCGCACCATGTGATGCAGGAACGCACTGGCGCGGATATCCAGCACGATCATTTTGCCATGGCGTGTAACGCGCAGGTGATGCAGCTCTTTGATCGGCGACTTGGCCTGGCATTGACCGGCGCGGAAGGCGCTGAAGTCATGGGTGCCGACCAGATACTGCGCCGCTTCGGACATGCGCTCGACGTCCAGCGGGCGGTGGTTCCAGGTGATTTCTTCGTTCAGGTGCGCCGGACGGATCTGATCGTTGTAGATCACGTAGCGATACCGCCGGGCGATGGCCTTGAACCGAGCATGGAAATGCGCCGGCATGACCTTGGCCCAGCTAACGCTGATGTCGTGCGGCAAGTTGATGTTGGCGCCCATGACCCAGGCCTTCATCGAGCGCTCGACCTGAGTGTCGAAATGCACCACCTGCCCGCAGGCATGTACCCCGGCATCGGTGCGCCCGGCGCAATGCAGCGACACAGGTGAGTCGGCGACTTTGGACAAGGCCTTTTCGAGGGCTTCCTGCACCGTGTCCACACCGGAGGCCTGACGTTGCCAGCCGCGATAACGCGAACCTTTGTATTCAACGCCCAACGCGATCCGGAAAAAGCCGTCGGCCGCCATTTCGGCGGCCGGATTATCTATATTTGCCAAGGGGTGACAGCCTGCTGGTCTACGCAAAGGCAGGCATTATAAGGCCGCCGGACCGGGATGCCAGAGGCGTGTGTTTTCTGTGCCCTGCCCGACCGGCTCAACTGCCGATGTTGATGCTGGATGAGATGCCCCCTTCGCGAGCAAGCCCGCTCCCACAGAGGATTGGTACCAGCCGCAAATAATGCCCCCCAATCATTGTGGGAGCGGGCTTGCTCGCGAAGGCGATCGAACAGCCACTATCGCATTACCGTCAAAACAAAAACGGCAGCCTCGATGGGCTGCCGTTCTGTTTACGCCTTACCGATGACTCACGCCAGACGAGACAGCATTTCCTTGGCTTCGCTCTTCTGACCGGCATCACCCTCGGCCACCACCTCATTGAGGATGTCTCGGGCGCCGTCGTTGTCACCCATGTCGATGTAGGCCTGAGCCAGGTCGAGCTTGGTGGCGACTTCGTCGGTGCCGGAGAGGAAATCGAAGTCCGGCTCATCAGCCACGGAGGCCAAAGCGTCTTCCGCGGTAAAGCTCGGCTCACCTAGGCTCTGGGACAGGCGATCCAGCTCAGCGTTGACATCGTTGAGTTCGTTTTCGAAGGCATCCGGCTGATCCGCAACGGCGTCCATTTCATCGGCCAGCGACAGGTCGAAGTCCGCCGGCAACTCCAGGTCGTCGAGCGGCGCCTCAGTCACGGTCGGCACTTCAGTGATGGTCGGCACTTCGGCGGCCGGCAAGCCCTTGAGGTCGTCATCCAGACTCAGCAGGAAATCATCTTCGGCCAGGGTCGCCGGCGAGGCATCGCCTCCCAGGTCCATGCCCAGATCGAAGTCCGACAGATCATCGAGGTTTTCCTTGATTTCGGTCTGCTGCTGCAATACCGACTCAAAGCTCAGGTCGTCGTCCAGCGGGAAATCGTCCAGCTCAGCCTGGAGTTCTGGTTCCGGTTCAGGCGCAAGCTCCGGCGCAACGACAGGCGCGACTGGAGCAGCCGACTCCAGATCGTCCAGGCTCAGATCAAAGGCGCTGTCGAAGTCGTCATCGGCCAATGCCGGTTCCGGGGCTTGCGGCTCGTCCAGCAGCAGGTCCTTGACGTACTGCGCGTCCAGTTCGGCAGCGATCGCCGCAGCGGCCAGGCCACCCGCAACTGCGACAGCCATCGCCGGGAAGCGGCTTTTCAGCTGCTCGACCCGGGCGAAGTTGTCGCCGTTGGCTACCAGTTGACGCTCCTGAGCAACGAACGCATCACGATCGCCCTGCTGACCATAAACCTCCATCAGTTTCAGGCGCAGGTCACTGCGCTGTGGTTCTTGCTTGATACCGTCTTCCAGCAAAGCGGCGGCCTGATTCAGGCGACCGCCCGCGATGTGCGTCTGTGCCTGGGCCAGCACATCGTCAGAGCGTTCGGCGGCAGGCGATACCAGCGGCGCAGCGATCGGCGGCGTCACCACAACCGGGGCAATCACCGGGGTCGGTGCGGGTGCAGGCGTTGGCGCAGTCGCGAGTTTCACGCTCGGCGGCGGAACCTCAAGACCTTCGAAGCTGCTTTCCGGCAGGTCTTGGTCGACGGAGAACTCTTGCTCCTCCGCCAAGGCACGAGCCATGCGCAGATGCTTTTCGGCCTCTTGCTGAGCCTTGCGGCGACGGGCCAGCAACAGCAGCAACAGCAGCAGAACCACCGCCCCACCGCCCACCAGACCCAGCAGGATCGGATTGGTCAGCAGTTCGTTGAATTTCTGATCGTCGGAGGTCGCAGGAGGCGTCTCGACGGCTGGCGCCGGAACGGCTTGCGGTGCGACAGCCTCGGGGGCAGGCGCTGCCGGAACCACGTCCGCAGGCGTTGCCGCAGGATTAGCCGCCAGTTCAGCCGACATCGCCGGAGCAGTCGCCGCAACCGGCGCACCTGCGGCGCCTTCTGCCTGCAGCTTGGCCAACTGGTTATTCTTCAGCTCGATCAGGCGTTGCAGCTTGTCCAGCTGACTTTGCAGATCGGTCATCCGGCTTTTCAGTTCGGCGTTGTCACGACGGGTCGTGTCGAGGCTTTCCTGGGTCACAGCCAGCTTGCTGCTCAAAGCTTTCGCATCACCGGCGGCCCCCTTGCCACGACCCTTGCCGGTGTCGGCAGAGACCAGGCTCAGCTTGTCTGCGGCGGCTTGCGACGAAGCGCCTTCACCGCGAGCGCGCTTGGTGGCATCGAGTTGCTGCTGCCCGGCCCCGGGTTTCGCCACGTAGCGACGACCCTGGCGCCACGCAGTGTTCTGCGCGGCGACCTCAGCGATGGCCTTGGGTTGCGGCAGGCTGGTGCTCTGCACCTGATCAGGCAGACGCAGCACGTGACCGGTTTTCAGTCGGTTGATGTTGCCATCGATGAACGCATCCGGGTTCAGCGCCTGAATGGCCAGCATGGTCTGCTGGACCGAGCCGCCATTACGCGCCTTCGCCGCGATTTCCCACAGGGTATCGCGTGGCGTGGTGGTGTATTGAGACGACTTGGTCGCACCGGTGACCGGCGCGGTCACCGCTTGGGCTGGCGCCGGTTGCGCGGCGGCATCGGCGGTCTGCGGCGAGAACTTGGACGGATCGAGCAGCACGCTGTAATCGCGCAACAAACGACCATTAGGCCACATCACCTGAACCAGGAATTTCACCATTGGCTCGGACAGCGGTTTGCTGGACGTGATGCGCAGGATGCTTTTACCGCTGGCGTTAAGCACCGGGGTAAAGGTCAAGTCGTTGAGAAACGCCTGGCGGTCGACACCGGCCTTGGCGAAGTCTTCGGGCGAGGCCAGGCTCGGCACCACTTCGGCAGCCGTGAGATCCTTGACATCAAGCAGCTCGATTTCCGCCACCAAAGGCTGGTTCAGCGTCGACTTCAGGGTCAATTCCCCGAGCCCGAGGGCATGCGCCGTACCGGAGGACAGCGCCGAGGCGGCCGCTATTGCTAACACCAGTTTGCGAACTTGAACCATAGCCTCATCCTTTGTTTGAACATTCCTCGGCCAGCGAGAAGGTGTTGATTGCCGCTGCCGTAAGGCGTTGCGCGCGGCGACGAAGGGTCGTTGCGCGCGATCATTTCATTCATGCGACGAAAGCCCTGCGGGGTGGCTCGCCTGAAGCGTTCCAGCCAAATATGGCGCCTGGCTGGAATCATTCGAAAAATTGTTGCCAAGTATCTTTTACAGCAGGTCTTTTATCAACAATTCAGCCACCTGCACAGCATTGAGCGCGGCGCCTTTGCGTACGTTATCTGACGTCAGCCACATATTAAGTTCCGCCGGATCGTCGATACCACTGCGAACCCGACCAACGTAAACCACGTCCTGCCCTACCGCATCGCCTACCGGGGTCGGGTAATCACCCGCCTCGACCAGCTCGATACCAGGCGCCGCTTCCAGTGCCGCGTTGACTTTCGCCAGGTCGACAGCACTTGATGACTGCAAGGTCACGCTATAGCTATCGCCAAAAAACACCGGGGCTTGAATGCAAGTGACGGAAATCTTTAATAAAGGCAGAGCCATGACCTGACGCAGCTCCCGTACCAGGCGCTTTTCCAGCAGCGTGTGCCCCTGAGCATCGGGCGCACCGACTTGCGCCAGCAGGTTGAAAGCCATCTGCCGATCGAAGAAAGCCGGCTCCAGAGGACGCACGTTGAGCAGTTCGGCGGTTTGCCGGGCCAGCTCGGTGACGGCTTCGCGGCCTTGGGCAGATACCGCCAGACAGGCCGTCAGGCTGATGCGTTGCAGGTCGAACAAGCCGAGTAACGGCGCCAGCACCACCGCCAGTGTCGCGGCCGCAGGGCTTGGGCTGCTGACCTGGAAGGGCTTTTTCAGGCCGGCCAGAATTGCAGCGTTGGCCTCAGGCACGACTTGCGGCGCCTGATCGGCCGGCAACGCGCCAGACAGGTCGATCAGCGCGCAACCGGCAGCCTTGGCGCGCGGGGCGAAACTGAGTGTCACCGCCGGACCGGCGGCGAAGAACACCAACTGCACTTTGCTGAAATCGAATTCATCGACTTCCCGCACCCGCACGTTCTTGCCGCGAAACGGCACCGAATGCCCGGCCGATTCACTGCTCGCCAGCAGGTGCAGGTTGCCGATCGGAAAGTCGCGCTCTTCGAGAATCTGGACGAGTGTTTCGCCGACAGTACCGGTGGCGCCGATCACGGCAATATCGAAGGACTGGCTCATGGTTCAACCTCTGGCGAAACGGGGGAGCGGCACTTTACCGGGTGGTTGGCAGCGAGGCAATTCACACCCCATCCTGATCGTTCCCACGCTCTGCGTGGGAATGCCGCCATGGACGCTCTGCGTCCGCCGTTGAGGCAGTGACGCGGAGCGTCACGAGATGCATTCCCACGCAGAGCGTGGGAACGATCGGTGGGCAAAAAAAACCCGCCCCTCTTTCAAGGCGCGGGTTTTTCATTACTTCAATCGATCAACGCTCAAGCAGGATCCGCAACATGCGACGCAGCGGTTCGGCCGCGCCCCACAGCAGTTGGTCGCCGACAGTGAAGGCACCGACGAACTGCGAACCCATGTTCAGCTTGCGCAGACGACCGACCGGCACGTTCAGGGTGCCGGTGACTTTCGTCGGGCTCAGCTCCTGCATGCTGATCTCACGGTTGTTCGGCACCAGCTTGACCCACGGGTTGTGCTGGCTGATCAGCCCTTCGATGTCGGCGATCGGCACGTCTTTGTTCAGCTTGATGGTCAGCGCCTGGCTGTGGCAACGCATGGCGCCGATGCGCACGCAGATGCCGTCCACCGGGATCGGGCTCTTGAAGCGACCGAGGATCTTGTTGGTCTCGGCCTGAGCCTTCCACTCTTCGCGGCTCTGACCGTTCGGCAGTTCCTTGTCGATCCACGGGATCAGGCTGCCGGCCAGCGGTACGCCGAAGTTTTCGGTCGGGTACGCGTCGCTGCGCATGGCTTCGGCGACACGACGGTCGATGTCGAGAATGGCGCTCGCCGGGTCGGCCAGTTGATCGGCGACAGCGGCGTGGGTCACACCCATTTGCTTGATCAGTTCACGCATGTGCTGCGCGCCGCCACCGGAGGCCGCCTGATAGGTCATGGCACTCATCCACTCGACCAGACCGGCTTCGAACAGGCCACCCAGGCCCATCAGCATCAGGCTGACGGTGCAGTTGCCGCCGATGTAGTTCTTGGTGCCCGCGTCGAGCTGCTGGTCGATGACCTTGCGGTTCACCGGGTCCAGCACGATCACCGCGTCATCCTGCATGCGCAGGCTGGAAGCGGCGTCGATCCAGTAACCCTGCCAGCCGGCTTCGCGCAATTTCGGGAACACTTCGCTGGTGTAGTCGCCACCCTGGCAGGTCAGAATCACGTCGAGGGTTTTCAGCTCTTCAATGCTGTAAGCGTCCTTGAGCGGAGCAATGTCCTTGCCCACGGACGGGCCTTGGCCACCGACATTGGAAGTGGTGAAAAACACCGGCTCGATAAGATCGAAATCCTGCTCTTCCAGCATCCGCTGCATGAGCACGGAACCGACCATACCGCGCCAACCGATCAGACCTACACGTTTCATCGCAACTACACCTTCTTGAAAGTGGGCCGCTGCTTTCATGGTTGAAAATTGCAGCGGGCCAGAGAGATTACAGATTCCGCAGCGCGGCGACTACTGCGTCGCCCATTTCCTGCGTACCGACCTTGGTGCAACCGGCCGACCAGATGTCACCCGTGCGCAGGCCCTGATCCAATACCAGGCTTACGGCCTTCTCGATGGCATCGGCCGCATCCTGCAGATTGAAGCTGTAACGCAGCATCATCGACACCGACAGAATGGTCGCCAACGGGTTGGCAATGCCCTTGCCAGCGATGTCCGGCGCCGAACCATGGCACGGCTCGTACATGCCTTTGTTGTTGGCATCCAGCGACGCCGACGGCAGCATGCCGATGGAACCGGTGAGCATCGACGCTTCGTCGGAAAGAATGTCGCCGAACAGGTTGTCGGTGACGATCACGTCGAACTGCTTCGGCGCGCGCACCAGTTGCATGGCGGCGTTGTCGACGTACATGTGGCTCAGTTCGACGTCCGGGTAGTCCTTGGCCACCTGTTCGACGATTTCACGCCACAGTTGGCTGGAGGCCAGTACGTTGGCCTTGTCCACCGAGCACAGCTTTTTGCCGCGCACGCGGGCCATGTCGAAACCGACACGGGCAATACGGCGGATTTCGGTTTCGCTGTACGGCAGGGTGTCGTAGGCCTGACGCTCGCCATTTTCCAGTTCGCGCACGCCACGTGGCGCGCCGAAGTAGATGCCGCCGGTCAGTTCACGGACGATCAGGATGTCCAGACCGGCCACGATTTCTGCCTTCAGGCTGGAAGCCTCGGCCAGTTGCGGGTACAGGATCGCCGGACGCAGGTTGCCGAACAGGCCCAGTTGCGCACGGATTTTCAGCAGACCGCGCTCAGGGCGGATGTCACGCTCGATGGTGTCCCATTTCGGGCCACCCACGGCGCCCAGCAATACCGCATCGGCGGCACGGGCACGGGCCAGGGTTTCGTCGGCCAGCGGCACGCCGTGCTTGTCGATGGCGGCGCCACCGATCACGTCATGGCTCAGTTCGAAGCCCAGGCTGTACTTGTCGTTCGCCAGCTCCAGCACCTTGACCGCTTCGGCCATGATTTCCGGGCCAATACCGTCGCCCGGGAGAATCAGAATCTGCTTGCTCATGCTTTCCTCATGTCATCAGTCGGCGCGCCCGCGGGTGCGTCCGGAAAAATTCTATCGCTCGGTAGCTCTCATTTAGAGCTTATCGTTCAGCCATCAGCACCAGCACATCGGTACTGAACGAACCATCGGCCTCAATCTCAAAATATTCGCGCACCTCGTTGCCCATCGATTGCTGCAACTCGCGGATCGCCGCGCGCATCACTTGCGGCGTGCGCATGCGCTCGACCCACGACGTGTACTCCAGACGCAGCCGTTGGCGCGTGGTGCTGCGAGTATGCAACCCGGCTTCGCTGACCTGGCGCAACCACTCACCGGCAGAATAATCGCGCACGTGGCTGGTGTCGCGCAGCACTTCGACGCTTTGCAGGTAAGTGTCGAACAACGGGCTGCCCGGTGACAACACATCGATGAACGCCGCCACCCCGCCCGGCTTCAGTACCCGACGAACTTCGCGCAGGGCCAGCCCAAGGTCGCTCCAATGGTGCGCCGAATAACGGCTGAAGACGAAATCGAACTCGCCATCGGCGAACGGCAGGCGCTCGGCGGCACCCAGTACCGTGGACACGTTGCTCAAGCCACGATCAACGGCAGCAGCGGCCACCACGTCGAGCATCTGCTGAGACAGATCATAAGCCACCACTTCCTTGGCCAGCGAGGCCACGTGAAAACTCACGTGGCCGGCGCCGCAACCGAGGTCGAGCACCCGGGCATCGCCCTGCCCCGCCAGCTCAGCCTGTAGCAGCGCAAATTCAGTGCCTTGAGCGTGTACGGCGCTGCTCAGATAGGCCGAGGCCTGTTCACCGAATTGCTTTTGTACTACCTGACTGTGCTGGGCGGTGCTGGTCATGGGGACTTCCTTTTTGGGGTTTGGCCTTGTGTTGTCCGTGCGGGCCTCTTCGCGGGCAAGCCTCGCTCCTACAGGGATTTGCGGTGTTCACAAAACCTGTGGGAGCGGGCTTGCCCGCGATGAGGCCGGTCCTATCCTTACAATTCCCGGATCAATCACGCGTCGCGAAACAACCACGGCTGGCTCGCGCGGTGTTTGGCTTCAAACGCGGCAATCGCCTCGCCGTCCTGCAAGGTCAGGCCGATATCGTCCAGACCATTGAGCAGGCAGTGTTTGCGGAAGGCATCGATCTCAAAATTCAACACCTTGCCATCCGGACGGGTCACTGTCTGAGCTTGCAGATCAACCTGCAACTGATAGCCCGGAGTCGCTTCAACCTGTTGGAACAGCTCATCGACTTCAGCGTCGCTCAGGATGATCGGCAGCAAGCCGTTCTTGAAGCTGTTGTTGAAGAAGATGTCGGCGTAGCTCGGCGCGATGATGCTGCGGAAACCGTACTCTTCCAGTGCCCACGGCGCGTGTTCGCGGCTGGAGCCGCAACCGAAGTTCTCACGGGCCAGCAATACGCTCGCACCTTGATAACGCTCGGCGTTGAGGACGAAGTCCTTGTTCAACGGGCGCTTGGAGTTGTCCTGATACGGCTGCCCGACATCCAGATAACGCCACTCATCGAACAGGTTCGGACCGAAACCAGTGCGCTTGATCGACTTCAAGAACTGCTTCGGAATGATCTGATCGGTGTCGACGTTGGCACGATCCAAAGGCGCGACAAGACCAGTGTGCTGGGTAAAAGCTTTCATGCTGCGCTCCTTTAGATCAATTCACGGACGTCGACGAAACGACCGTTCACCGCTGCGGCGGCCGCCATGGCCGGGCTGACGAGGTGCGTACGGCCACCGGCACCCTGACGGCCTTCGAAGTTACGGTTGGAGGTCGAGGCACAATGCTCGCCCGACTCCAAACGGTCCGGGTTCATCGCCAGGCACATCGAGCAGCCTGGCTCACGCCATTCAAAACCGGCTTCGAGGAAAATCTTGTCCAGGCCTTCGGATTCGGCCTGAGCCTTCACCAGCCCCGAACCCGGCACCACGATGGCCTGTTTGATGGTCGAAGCCACTTTGCGGCCCTTGGCGATCACGGCAGCGGCACGCAGGTCTTCGATCCGCGAGTTGGTGCAGGAACCGATGAATACGCGGTCCAGCTGAATGTCGGTGATCGCCTGATTGGCGGTCAAACCCATGTATTTCAAGGCGCGCTCAATGGAGCCACGCTTGACCAGGTCCATTTCCTTAGCAGGATCAGGAACGTTCTGATCCACCGCCAGGACCATCTCAGGCGAGGTGCCCCAGCTGACTTGCGGCTTGATTTGAGTGGCATCGAGTTCGACGATGGTGTCGAACTTCGCATCGGCATCGGACACCAGGTCTTTCCAGGCTTCGACGGCCAAGTCCCATTCCGCGCCTTTCGGGGCGAATGGACGGCCCTTGACGTAAGCCACGGTTTTTTCATCGGCAGCCACCAGCCCTACGCGAGCGCCAGCCTCGATGGACATGTTGCAGATGGTCATGCGGCCTTCAACAGACAAGTCGCGAATCGCGCTACCAGCGAACTCGATGGCATGGCCGTTACCGCCGGCGGTGCCGATCTTGCCGATCACGGCGAGGACGATGTCCTTGGCGGTCACGCCGAACGGCAATTGGCCTTCGACGGACACCAGCATGTTTTTCATTTTCTTGGCGACCAGGCACTGGGTGGCGAGCACGTGCTCGACCTCGGAAGTGCCGATACCGTGCGCCAGGGCGCCGAACGCGCCGTGGGTCGAGGTATGGGAGTCGCCGCAGACCACAGTCATACCCGGTAAGGTCGCGCCCTGCTCCGGGCCGATCACGTGAACGATGCCTTGGCGCACGTCATTCATTTTGAATTCGACGATGCCGTATTCATCACAGTTATCGTCGAGAGTCTGAACCTGCAAACGCGAGACCTGGTCGACAATCGCTTCGATGCCGCCCTTGCGCTCCGGGGTGGTCGGAACGTTGTGGTCCGGGGTCGCGATGTTGGCATCGATGCGCCACGGCTTGCGCCCGGCCAGACGCAGGCCTTCGAAGGCTTGCGGCGAGGTCACTTCGTGGATGATGTGACGATCGATATAGATCAGCGCCGAGCCATCGTCGCGCTGCTTGACCAAATGCGAATCCCAGAGCTTGTCGTAGAGCGTTTTGCCGGCCATCAGACGGTTCCTCATCAGCTTGTTTCTATGCCCCGGGTTTGAACAATTCAATAACCCTTTGGCTTGTGAGGTCGATCCTAGGGGGTTACATTAAATAACTCAAATTCATATTTTTTATGCTTTGGATAACCAACTGGAATACGAACATGGATCTGGCCAACCTCAACGCTTTTATCGCGATCGCCGAGACTGGAAGCTTCTCCGGCGCTGGCGAACGGCTGCATCTGACGCAACCGGCCATCAGCAAGCGCATCGCCGGGCTGGAGCAACAATTGAAGGTGCGACTGTTCGATCGACTGGGCCGGGAAGTCAGCTTGACCGAAGCCGGTCGTGCCCTGCTGCCACGGGCCTATCAGATCCTCAATGTGCTGGATGACACCCGTCGCGCCCTGACCAACCTGACCGGCGAAGTCACCGGTCGTCTGACACTGGCCACCAGTCATCACATTGGGCTGCACCGTTTGCCACCCTTATTACGGGAGTTCACTCGACGTTACCCGCAGGTGGCGCTGGATATTCAGTTCCTCGATTCAGAAGTGGCTTACGAAGAAATCCTCCATGGCCGGGCCGAACTGGCGGTGATTACCCTTGCACCCGAGCCTCACGCACTGGTCAAGGCCACACCCGTGTGGGATGACCCGCTGGATTTCGTGGTTGCCCCGGAGCATTCGCTGATCAGTAACGGCGCGGTCAGCCTGGCGGATATTGCCCTGCACCCCGCGGTTTTCCCCGGCGGCAACACCTTCACCCACCACATCGTGCAGCGCCTGTTCGAAGCCCAGGGCCTGACGCCGAACATCGCCATGAGCACGAATTATCTGGAAACCATAAAAATGATGGTCTCGATCGGGCTGGCCTGGAGCGTTTTGCCGCGCACCATGCTGGACGATCAAGTGGCGCGCATACCTTTGCCGGGCATACAGCTCACTCGCCAGCTAGGCTATATCCTGCACACCGAACGGACGCTGTCGAACGCGGCGCGGGCCTTTATGGCCCTGCTGGATGCACAAATCGATCAGCCAGGGACTCGCGGCTAAGCTGTGCTACTTCTTTTGTGCTACGCCTATAGAGCCTAAAAACCTGTGCCTAACGCCCAATTCAGCCCAAGGCCTGTTATCCATGCCCAAATCTGTTGAACGTACGCCGCCGATGCCGCGAATTCAGGCACTTGATCCAAAACGGTCCGAGCAGAGCTGGGAAAGCGCCCCGCAGTTGCTGGCGGCCCTCAACGGTGCTCGGCTCGGCGCCTGGTATTGGGACATCGAGCGCGGGCAAATCAGCTGGTCCCGGGGCACTCAGGCGCTGTTCGGCTTCGATCCCCGCCAGCCGTTGCCCGAAGACCTGGAATACCTCGACCTGCTGCCCCAGGAAGATCGGGCGAAAGCCATTCGCGCCTTCCACGCGGTAATCGCCGGCGCGCCGCTGGAACAGGCGATGCACCACCGCATCCGCTGGCCCGACGGCAGCCTGCACTGGCTGGAAATCAACGGCAGCCTGTTGCCGGACAAAAACGGCCGGCCGCGAATGATCGGGGTCATTCGTGAAATCACCCATCAGCGCCAGCGCGAACAGGCGCTGAGCAGCTCGGAAAAACGCTTCGCCACGCTGTTTCACTTGTGCCCGAACATGGTGCTGCTGACCCGCCAGGAAGACGGCCTGATCACCGAAGCCAACCAGTATTTCGAAAGCCTGTTCGGCTGGCCGGTGCAAGACGCCATCGGCCGAACCACGCTCGAGCTGGGCCTTTGGGTCAACCCGGAACAACGCACGCAGTTGGTCAAGGCCACCAAGGCCAAAGGTGAGCTGATCAACATGGAGGTGCAGTTTCGCGCCAGCAATGGGCAGGTTCACGACGGCATCCTCAGCGCGCAAAAGGTCGAACTCGAAGGCCAGCCCTATCTGCTGAGCACGTTCCTCGACACCACCGAACGCAAAATCGCCGAACACGCCCTCAAAGACAGCCAGGAACGCCTCGACCTGGCCCTTGACTCGGCGCAACTCGGCACCTGGGACTGGCACATTCCCAGCGGCATGCTTTACGGTTCGGCGCGGGCCGCTCAACTGCATGGGCTGGAGCCCAAACCCTTCCATGAGTCCTTCGAGGCATTTTTCGAAGGCGTGCCCGGCGATGAACGCGACACCATGCGCGACGCCTACCGCAGTTTGCGTGAAGGCCCGGCCGGCAATTATCAACTGACGTACCGCGTGCAATTGCAGGACGGCAGCTCGCGCTATCTGGAAAGCCGCGCCAGACTCTACCGCGACGAACAGGGCAACCCACTGCGCATGGCCGGCACACTGCTGGACATCACTGATCAGGTGGAACGCGAACAGCAACTGGTGGCCTCGGAAGAAAAATTCGCCACCTTGTTCCAGGTCAGCCCGGACCCGATCTGTGTCACGCGCCAGGACACCGGCCATTTCATCGAGATCAACTCCAGTTTCACTCAGACCTTCGGCTGGAGCGCCGCCGACGTGATTGGCCGCAGCGCCGACGAAATCGGCCTGTGGGACGCTTCGGCGAAAAGCCTGCAAAGGATCGAGCGGGTCATCCGCGAACAGGGCCTGAACAATGTGGCGATCATCGTTCAACACAAGGACGGGCAGTCCCTGACCTGCGTGATTTCCAGCCGCCAGATCAGCGTCGGCGACCAACCCTGCATCGTCACCACCCTGCGCGACATCACCCAGCAACAACGCTCCGAAGCGGCGCTCAAGGCCAGCGAGGAGAAGTTCGCCAAGGCGTTCCACTCGAGCCCCGACGCCATCACCATTACCGAACGCGACACCGGGCGCTATCTGGAGGTCAACGATGGTTTCTGTCGCCTGACCGGCTACCGCGCCGACGAAGTGATCGGCCGCACGGTGTATCAGGTCGGCATCTGGGCCGAAGAGAAACAACGCTCGGCGCTGCTGGCGGAGCTAAAGATCAAGGGGCGGGTTCACCATCAGGAAATGCTCGGGCGCAATAAACGGGGCGAGTTGCTGACCGTCGAAGTGTCGGTGGAGCCCATTACCCTCAACGAAACCGCCTGCCTGCTGCTGACCGCCCGGGACGTCAGCCTGCTGAAAAACGCCGAAGCACAGATCCGTCACCTGGCCTACCACGACCCGTTGACCAACCTGCCCAACCGCGCCCTGCTGATGGATCGCCTGAGCCAGCAAATCGCCCTGCTCAAGCGCCACAGCCTGCGCGGCGCCCTGATGTTCCTCGATCTCGACCATTTCAAGCACATCAACGACTCCCTCGGCCACCCGGTGGGCGATACCGTGCTGAAGATCATCACCGCGCGCCTTGAAGCCAGCGTGCGCATGGAAGACACCGTCGCACGCCTGGGCGGCGATGAGTTCGTGGTGCTGCTCAGCGGCCTGGAAGGCTCGCGCAGCGACGTCAGCCTTCAAGTGCGGGAAGTGGCGGACACCTTGCGCGAACTGCTGTCCGAGCCGATGTTCCTCGACGGACAGCGCCTGCAAGTGACGCCGAGCATCGGCATTGCGCTGATCCCCGACCACGGCTCGACCCCGACCGACCTGCTCAAACGCGCCGACATCGCTCTCTATCGCGCCAAGGACTCGGGCCGCAACACCACGCAGATGTATCACAACACCATGCAGAAGGCCGCCAGCGAACGCCTGCGCATGGAAACCGACCTGCGCCTGGCCCTTTCCCGGGGTGAATTCAGCGTGCAATACCAACCTCAGGTGGACGCCCGCGACAACCGCATTACCGGTGCCGAAGCCCTGGTACGCTGGCAGCATCCAGAATTTGGCGCGCAATCGCCCACCGAGTTCATCAAGGTCCTGGAAGACAGCGGGCTGATTCTGGAAGTCGGTACGTGGATCCTCGACGAAGCCTGCGCGGCCTTCAAACACCTGATCGCCAAGGGCCTGATCGACCCGCTCGATTTCAGCCTGTGCGTGAACATCAGCCCACGGCAATTTCGCCAGAACGATTTCGTCGAACGTATCGAATACAGCCTCAGCAGCCACGGCCTGCCCTGTTCGTTGCTGAAACTGGAAATCACCGAAGGCATCGTCATCCAGAACCTGGACGACACCATCAACAAAATGCGTCGCCTGAAAAAACTCGGCGTGAGCTTTGCCATGGACGATTTCGGTACCGGTTATTCCTCACTGACCTACCTCAAGCGCCTGCCGGTAGACACCCTGAAAATCGACCAGTCGTTCATCCGCGACGCCACCACCGACCCCAACGACGCCGAAATCATTCGCGCCATCGTCGCCATGGCTCGCAGCCTGGCGCTGAACGTGATCGCCGAAGGGGTGGAAACCGCAGAGCAGCTGGAGTTTTTGCAGGGGCTGGACTGCCATTTGTATCAGGGGTATTTGCACAGCCGACCGTTGCCGGTGGAGGAGTTTCAGAAGCTGCTTAAATAGTCGGTGTCACTGATGCACTGAGGGGGAGACGTTCCGTAACAGGCACTCCAATTGCCAGTTTTTCTCTCAACCTGTAGGGTCGCGTTTTTTTGCACTGCCTCAAAGAGATCAACCATGCAGGATGCAACCCTCCCCCGCCCGGCCTTGCTGGGTATCGACCTTGGGACCACCAATAGCCTGATCGCCGTTTGGCAGGAAGGTCGGGCACAGTTGATTCCCAATGCCCTTGGCGATGTCCTCACCCCCTCAGTGGTCAGCCTCGATGAGGATGACAGCATTCTGGTGGGCAAGGCCGCCCGCGCTCGCCTGACCACCCATCCGGAACGCACGGTGGCGGCGTTCAAGCGTTTTATGGGCAGCGACAAACAGTTCGAACTGGGCGCACGGCAATTCAGCCCGGAAGAACTGTCAGCGCTGGTGATCGGTTCACTCAAACAGGATGCCGAAGCCTGGCTGGGCCATCCGGTGCATGAGGCGGTGATTTCGGTGCCCGCCTACTTCAGTGACGAGCAACGCAAACGCACGCTGTTTGCCGCCGAACTGGCAGGCTTGACAGTGTCGCGGCTGATCAACGAGCCGACCGCCGCCGCCATGGCGTACGGGCTGCACGAGCAGAAGTTCGAGCGCACGCTGATTTTCGACCTCGGCGGCGGCACCTTCGATGTCACGGTACTGGAATACGCACTGCCGCTGATTGAAGTGCATGCCTCCACCGGCGACAACTTCCTCGGTGGTGAAGACTTCACCGCTGCGCTGTTACAGGCCTGCCTGAAAGACTGGCAACTCACTCCGCAGGTGATCGACGGCCAGGGGCTGGCCAGCCTGGGCGATGCTCTGGAGCAACTCAAATGCAAACTCAGTGAAGGCACTCAGCATCTGAACTGGAACGGCGCCGGCGTCTTGCGCGAGTGGTCGCTGGATGAGGCCGCCGCGCTGAAAATCTGGGAGCCGCTACTGGCCCGGTTGCGCGCTCCCATCGAACAAGCCCTGCGCGATGCACGGCTCAAGCCCCGGGATCTCGACAGCCTGGTGCTGGTCGGCGGTGCTACGCGGATGCCAGCCGTGCAGCAGATGGTCGCCACACTGTTCGGGCGCCTGCCCTATCGCCACCTCGACCCGGACACGATTGTCGCACTGGGCGCCGCCACCCAGGCGGCGTGCAAGGCCCGAGACAGCGCAATCGAGGAGCTGATCCTGACCGACGTCTGCCCATATACGCTGGGCATCTCGACCAGTCGCGGTGAAGACGTCAGCGGCGCCTTCTCGCCGATCATCGAACGCAACACCGTGATCCCGACCTCTCGGGTGCAACGCTTTTACACCACCCATCCGCAGCAAGACCACATCCGGATCGCGGTCTATCAGGGTGAACGGCCGTGGGTACGGGACAATATTTTCATCGATGCCTTCGACGTCGCGGTGACACCCGGCGACCAGACACAGGCCCTGGATGTACGCTTCAGCTACGATATCAACGGCTTGCTTGAAGTTGACGTCACTCTGCTGGCCAGCGGCGAACGCCACAGCCACAGCATTGATCGCAGCCCCACCGGGCTCGACCCGCAGTCACGGCAAAACAGCCATGAACGGCTCAGCGCCCTGAAAATCCATCCACGGGATGCGCTGCCCAATCGCACCCTGCTGGCACGACTGGAGCGTGCGTGGACGCAAAGCCTGGGCGATGAGCGCGAACAAATTGCCGATTGGCTGGATGCCTTTACCGCCGTGCTCGGTGGCCAGCAATCGGTGGAGATTGCCAGCCATCGGTCACAACTCAATAAAGCGCTGGATCAACTGCGCCTTTAGCCGTTAAGCCGCCGCAGGGTCGCCTGCAAACCACCGGGCAGCGCGGCCTCGCCGGCGCTGTCCGGCGGCACACCATAGCGGTTAGGCAGCTTGTCGCCGGGAAAGCCGAACAACACCAGAGGCAGGAACGGCAATACCGGCGTCAGGCAGGCGATAATCAGCAGTGTGGGAATCCCGCGGCCGATATCATGCAGCCGGCGCAGAATTGCACTGAGCAACAATGTGATGCCCAGTAGCAGCATGACAATCCCCGAGATGGTGGTGCCGCTGAGCAGCGCCACGATCGGGGTGATCACCACACACCCCAGTACCTGCCCGATAAACGCCTTGCGCCCCAATCGCGTTCCCAAGCGCCAGACCGCAGCAGACGGCACCGGGCGAGTGTCGCTTTTAGCCAGGAGCAGGCGTTCACTCCAGGACAGCAAGGCAGTCAATGCCAGACGCAGGCCCACACTGTTCGCGGCGTCATCCTTGCCGCGCTGCAACTGTTGCAGCACCTTGGTCCTCGGCACTCCTGCCGCGCCATAACGAATCAGGCTTCTCAGCGTATCGAGGACTTCATAGACCAGCAGCTTGTCGACGTCGAAATCCGTCAGCACTTTGCGCGGTGGCCAAACAGGGTCCCCCTTGATCAAACCATTACGAAACGCTTCGAACCAGTCATCTTCACAACTGATAGCGGCGATGGATTGCAACAGTGCGCGATGCTGCTCCGCGTCAAGGCTCGGATCGTGATACAGCACACCCCAGAGCAGCATCAACCCCAACAAATCCTCGCCACACGCATCAGGATCACTTTCAATGCAGGTATAGAGCTGCGCATTACCGGGCAGCGCTGCGCTGTCGAGGGCCTGTTGCACATTGAACAGCTGCTGCACGAGCAAGCCATGGACCGGATCGGTACCTTGCAGCCACCCCAGCAAACCGGTGCAGTTACCTTGCTCACGCTGCAAACGTCGCAACAACGGCTGGAGCCGACTCAGGGGATGAGCCGGGTTAACCTCCAGTCGCTCCAGGCATTGCGTATCGATCAACGTCAGCCAACGCTCAGGCTGTTCAAGCAATGCCAGCAGGAAGACCGTTTGAGCGTGCCATTGCCATGCTGCCTCGCCTTGGGCAATGTCCGGCAGGACTGCACCTCGCTGTCCCAATTGAACCAGCAGGCTCAAGCTCCGCAAGTTCGCGTCCGCTTCTGCGTCCAGCAAGTCAAATGCCTGATCGATCCGCACCAGGGCAGACGGGTCGTAAGCCCGCAACCTGCCCAGCCACAGGCGACAAATCTTGTGCGGCTCGCCTTTTGTCAGTTCCTCGGCCAGTTGCGGCTCAACTGAACGACTGCTGAGAAAGGCCTTCATTGCCAACGGAATCGGCGCCTGATTCAACCAACAGAGTTGCTGCTCTGCCTGATACTTGAACCCGCTCAGCACCAACCCCTCAAGGGCATCGAACGGATGCGGCTCCTCCAGTATTTGTTGCAACAACCCTGTATCGCCACGATGCAAGGCCCATGCATGCCGGTACAGACGCTGCAAGCGGGAATCCGCATGCTCCCCTAGAAGCAATGCCAGCAGAGGCAGTTCATCCCCCGTCATCCGCCAATCGACAAATGAGGCTGCCAAACCCTGCAGATTGAGTTGCCCGACCCCAAGCCAGCGAGCCAGCGTTTCGGGCCGCTGTGAAGGGCTGCCATATTCTTGAGTGACATCGTCGAGGTCATGGGACCAGTCACGGAAATTTTCCAGACGGTCAAATGCCTGAATCAGCAGCGGGAGGAAATCCGGCTGACGCTTGGCGCAAAGCTCCAGCAAACAGCTCTCAGCCTTCGGGTGACGATGCTCCAGCCAAAGCCGGATCCAGCAGGGCAACGCCTCATCCTCAAGCCCCAACAAGTCGTTTTGACAAGCCAACAAATAAAGCCAATCGACATCGTCTGGCGCTTGGCTCTGTTGTTCGACACACAGCTGCTGCAGACCTGGACCACCGATACCCGCCTGAGTGAACTGCACCAGCAAACGCTCGATGAATGCTTCGTCCGCCGGCAGCGGCAAACAGGTGTGATGGCTGGCGAAGTCTTCAAACTCATGGAGCGGACGATGTTTGAAGAGGTAGTCGAGGCTGCGGGCATGCCACAGCGTTTCTATCTGCGCAGGCTCGGACCAGCCGCTCATCAGTGTCGTGTCGAACGGGTCTGGCGCCTTGATGCGTTGCAGGAACTGTTCGACTTTATTCGCCTGCTCGAACCCCAGATCCAACAGCTGGTGCTCCCACCCCATCCGTTGCGCCAGCAGATTTGCGCAGCGGTAAGACAGCGATCCGGCATTGGCCAATGCATGGAACAGCCCCCAACCGAGGTCATCAAAAGCGTCCAGAGGCAGTTGATCCAACGCTTTAACGAACGCTTGCCAAGCCTCTGGATTGAAGCGCCGGGCCGGATCTTCGAGCAACGCGTAAAAATCCACCAAGGTCTGCGGAACCTCGGGGGCAGCAGCACCTTCATCTTCGATTTCGTCCTCTTCCTGACGAGCGAAGCGGGTGGCACTTTCATAGGCCTCACGCAGTGCCTGAAAGCCCTCAGGATCACTCTCCGGATGGTGCTCCGGCAGACGCGCGCGGTAGGCATTTCGAATGATTGTCTGGTCTTTGGTGGGTTCTATACCCAAGCGTATCCAGCAACTCATGACCAGTCGAACTCCTCAAGGGACGCCGGGCGTGGCGGTGGGTTGAGGTCCGTGTGCCAGGGCAGGTCTACCAGGAAAGAAGGGATGTCGCGCGAAAGACCACGCGCAATGAAAGCGCTACGGGAAAACTCCCCTTGCCGATCAAGCTCGTGAGCCATCTGTTCGTCACTGTTACCCAGACAGCTCCAGAACGCATGACCGGCCAGGAAACCATTGAAATAGGAGAACCAACTGCCGTAATGGTATTGCGCTCTTACGGCGAGTCGGCCATGTAGCCAAAGACTTTCAGTTACATTGATCCACTCATTGCGCAAGCCGCAGCGCAAGAGAAACCCCATTCGCCCGAGATCCCAGGCCCTGATGCCACCCGGCCCGCATCCACCGAAGGTACGCCCGGCGAATTCGTGCAAGTCGCGTTCGCGGGGCGACAGTGCTTCAAGCAGTGCCTGCCATTCGCTCGGCAAGCAACGCTGCCACGACCGATATGCCCCATCGAGATGAGAGGCATGACCGTCGTCCGCCATCCCTTCGAGCATGCTTAATAGCTGCGGCCGGTCGCTGATGCCCCAGCTGCATTGCAGGTCGATGAATTGCGGATCGGAGTAGAAAGCAGGCTCGTCATAATGGGCGCGAGGATTGAGGGCCACCATCGGCGCAGAAAGACCGCACAGCCAACGCTGTTGTATCTCTTCCATGAAAAAAAGCTCCGGGCCGACCAGGCAGGATGGGGGTCGGCAAACTGGCGCGGATTGTAGAGAAACCGTCGCAGGGCGGCAAAGCTTGCATTGCTGTTTTTTGCCTGGAAACAAAAAGGCCCCGACAAGTCGGGGCCTTCATTCAGCGGGTTACAGACTGTTCAAACGAATGTATTTCTTCGAATGACTCAATGCTGCAGAGCCGGCTTCTGCATCCCGTTGATCGGGATGCGTTTGGCTTTCGCTTCTTCCGGTATCACGCGCAGCAGGTCGATACTCAACAAACCGTTGCGCAGTTCGGCGGCCTTGATTTCGATATGGTCCGCCAGACGGAACGACAGTTTGAAGGCGCGTTGCGCGATGCCTTGGTACAGGTAAGTGACGCTTTCGTCCGCGTCACGTTTGCCGCCACTGATGGTCAGCACACCTTTCTCCACTTGCAGGTCCAGGTCTTCTTCCTGGAAACCGGCGGCCGCTACGACGATGCGGTATTGGTCATCACCGTATTTTTCAACGTTGTAGGGTGGATAGGTGCTGCCTGGCTCATTGCGCAGGGCGGTTTCGAACAGGTCGTTGAAACGGTCGAAACCTACCGAGGAACGGAACAGTGGGGCCAGGGAAAATGCAGTACTCATGATTCAAATCTCCTGAACATAATCAGCAAGTTTTTTGTCTCCGCGACCCGAATTCGGCATCGCGTAATCCTTAGATAAGGATCGCTGATTACTTTTCAAGAGATTATTTTCAGATTTTTTTCAAGCAGATTCAGGCTGCTTCAGACACCTGCAAACCCAGTAAACGCGAGACCTGATCCAGCTCGGTTTCTCGACGCAGGACGGTGAACAACTCTACCGCTTCGGGATAATTACGGGTCAGCATCGCCAGCCACTGCTTCAAGCGACCTGGCGATTGGCGTGGCGTCATCTGTGCCTTGGCTTGCAGCCAGAAGTCCTGAATCAGCGGCAGCAGCTCGACCCAGGTCATCTCGACGACCTCTTCACCGGCGCGGGCAGCGGCGATCTGCCGGGCCAGATCCGGGCGCGATACCAGACCACGACCCAGCATGATGTCCTCGACGCCGCTGATCTCGCGGCAGCGGCGCCAGTCCTCGACGCTCCAGATGTCGCCGTTGGCGAACACCGGCACCTTGACCACGTCCTGCACCCGCGGGATCCATTCCCAGTGAGCCGGCGGCTTGTAGCCATCAGTCTTGGTCCGTGCGTGAACCACAATGTGCGCCGCGCCGCCTTCGGCCAAGGCCGTGGCGCAGACCAGCGCACCGTCCGGGCTGTCGAAGCCCAGGCGCATCTTGGCAGTCACCGGAATGTGCGCGGGGACGGCACGACGGACGTGTTCGACGATTTCGTTGAGCAGTTCAGGTTCTTTGAGCAGCACCGCGCCGCCACGGGACTTGTTCACGGTCTTGGCCGGGCAACCGAAGTTCAGGTCGATGACCTCGGAACCCAACTCGCAGGCCAGCGCAGCGTTTTCCGCCAGGCACACCGGATCGGAGCCGAGCAGTTGCACCCGCAGCGGAACGCCGGACGCGGTTCGGGCGCCGGTCAACAGTTCCGGGCCGAACTTGTGGTAATAGGCAGGCGTGAGCAGTTGATCGTTGATCCGAATGAACTCGGTCACGCACCAATCGATACCGCCCACACGGGTCAGCACGTCCCGCAGGATGTTGTCGACCAACCCCTCCATGGGCGCCAAAGCAATTTGCATGAAAAACACACTCAACGAAAAACGTGCGGCAGTTTACTGGATTGCGCGAGGAATCTGCAGAACATCGCAGATTCCCTTGTGGGAGCGAGCCTGCTCGCGAAAGCGGTGTGTCAGTCGAAACAGAAGTTGTTTGATACGCCGCCTTCGCGAGCAGGCTCGCTCCCACATTAGATTTTGGTCGTATCCAAAATCTGCAACGCAGGGGCGTAGCCCTCGATGAACTCCGCCGGCATGCGCTTGGGCTTGCCAGTGGACAGTTCGATGCACACGAAAGTGGTCTGCGCCCGCAGCAACGTGGTGTTGTCGCTGGGGCGCTTCAACTGAAAGTGTCGGGTCATTTTCAGGCGTTGGTCCCAATCGACGATCCAGGTCGCCAACTGCAGCTCATCGCCTTCGTAGGCTGCCGCCAGATAATCGATCTCGTGCCGCACCACCGCCATCGCCCGGTCCAGCCGACGGTACTCGACCAGATCCAGACCAAGCCGTTGCGAGTGGCGCCAGGCGCAGCGCTCGAGCCAGGTCACATACACCGCGTTGTTCGCATGCCCCAGCCCGTCGATGTCCTCGGCGCCTACTTCCAGATCAATGATAAACGGCGTTGCCCGATCCCAGCCCATGCCCCACTCCCGGTCAGATGATTTCGACCGGGGCAGTGTAACGGATGCTCAGGCCGATTGGCGCGATTGCAGGCTTCGACCGGCCAGCAGCGAAAGAACGCCTTCGATCACCCGCGGATCAGCCAGCACCCGCTGATGACCGCCCTCTTCCAGGCGCAACAGACGACTGTCGAACCAGGCTTCGTGGATCAACTGCGATTCCTTGACCGAGACATAGTTGTCGTCTTCGGCATGGACAATCAGGCCGGGCATGTCGAGTTGATAGTGCGCGACATCCAGCGACGAAGCGCGCATGCCGACATCTTTCTCGACCTGACGAATGAACGCCGAACGGGCTTTGGGCGGCAACCGCACATAGCGCGCGAAACCGCGCAGCACTCCAAGAATTCGCGCCGGGGCGGCGATCGTGACCAGGGTTTCGGTACGCAGGCCCAACTGAACCGCAAGCATGGCGCTGGCGCCACCCATGGAGTGACCGATCACCGCTTGCAGCGGCGGTAATTCAGCGGCGGCCTCGAGCATGGCCCGAGCGAACAGCACCACATTGGCCTCGCGCCCAGGCGAGCGACCGTGAGCCGGACCGTCCAGGGCAACCACGGTGTAGCCGGCATCGACCAGCGCCGTAATCAGCGCGGCAAACTGCGTTGGCCGGCCTTCCCAGCCGTGCATCAACAACACCGCCGGCCCCTGCCCCCAACGCAATGCCGAGAGACCGAAGCGCAAGGTGATTCGTTCGGACTTCGCCAGCAGCGGCAATTCCCAGTCACGCGGTGTCAATTCCCGCGGGGTCATGAATGCCAGGCGCATCTTGCTCGCCACCAGCTTCGGTGCGAACCAGCCCAAGGTGCCATTAACGCCACGAACCCAGCTCAACGTGTTCATCGCTCATTTCCTCAGGCTGGATGCCTTTAGGTCACAGCACCGCCGATTTGGCGGCGCGCAGCAATCGATCGGACAACTCTCCAGGCCCCAGCGCCCGCGCCAGAGCCAAACCACCGACCATCAAGGCGATGTCGGCCAAGACTTTGTCGGTGTCTTCCGGGCTGGTCGCCAGCTGCGCGACCATCAACTCAACATGCTCATTCAACGCCACACGAAATTCGTCCGGCAGACGGCCCAACTCACCGACCGACGCCGGAATCGGACACGCCTGCTCGGTGGAATCACGGTGTTTACGCGACAGATAGAACGCAGCGACCAACGCGCGACGCTCTTCGCCGGTCAACTGCGCGTCCATGTCGGCGATCAAGCCACGACGATGGCTGAGCAGCTGCTTGAACGCCTCCAGCATCAATGCGTCCTTGCTTTCGAAATGCGCGTAGAAGCCGCCGACCGTCAGGCCGGCCGCCCCCATCACTTCGCCCACGCTCGGCTCGGCCGGGCCGCGCTGGATCAGCGCTGCGCTGGCAGCCTTGAGGATGCGTTCGCGGGTTTGAGCTTTTTTATCGTTCATCGTTGCCTCCGAATATTACGACTAGAATATTATTCTCATAATAATTTTTCGCAAGTCGTGGATGTGACCGCTGGTCTGAAGAACAGTTTTGAGGAAAAAGGAGATTTGGCCAAACGCCAGACAAACAAAAGGGCCATTCAATAATTGAATGACCCTTAAAAATCCCGCAAAGCGGGTAATCGTGGCGTCCCCTAGGGGACTCGAACCCCTGTTACCGCCGTGAAAGGGCGGTGTCCTAGGCCACTAGACGAAGGGGACACAAACCCTTCTATACAACTGATCAGTGCTGAGAGCTGATCGATTCAAGGCCGGTGTGGCCAGACCTTGAACTGTAAAATTGGTGGAGCTAGACGGGATCGAACCGTCGACCTCTTGCATGCCATGCAAGCGCTCTCCCAGCTGAGCTATAGCCCCGGATTTTTCGCCTCGCGGCGGAGCGACATTTTGCAACATCGCTTCTGTAAAACTGGCGTCCCCTAGGGGACTCGAACCCCTGTTACCGCCGTGAAAGGGCGGTGTCCTAGGCCACTAGACGAAGGGGACGCAAACCCTTCTATACAACTGATCAACGCTGAGTGTTGATCGCTTCAAGGCCGGTGTGGCCAGACCTTGAAGTGTAAATTGGTGGAGCTAGACGGGATCGAACCGTCGACCTCTTGCATGCCATGCAAGCGCTCTCCCAGCTGAGCTATAGCCCCTCATCGCTGAGGACGGGGCGAATCTTAATGGCGCATCGGAAAGCTGTCAAACTTATTTTTCAAAAAAATTAAAAATTTTTGCCGACATAACAAACACTTACCGCCCTCCCCCCGTAAATTCGGGAGAAGCGCCGAAGATCAGGATCAAAAGATCGCAGCCTTCGGCAGCTCCTACAGAGTCAAACGCAGTCAGGCAATCGCGCCCAGGAGCTTTTCCCACTCCTTGTTTTCCTTCTTCGACACGCCGCCCAACAGGTCGATGGCCTGGCGCAGACGGAAACGCGTCAGGTCCGGACCGAGGATTTCCATCGCGTCGAGCACCGACACCGAGCTGGCCTGGCCAGTGATCGCGGCGAACATCAGCGGCATGGCGTCACGCAGCTTCAGCTCCAGGGATTCGACCACCGCCTGAATGGTCGCGGTGATGCTGTCCTTTTCCCACTGGCGCAGGCTTTCCAGCTTCCACAGGATCAACTGCATCAACTGACGAACCTGATCAGCCGAGAGCTTCTTGGATTCGAACAGCTTGGCGTCCGGGTTCACGCCACCGGCGAAGAAGAAACCGGCCAGCGGTGCGACCTGACTGAAGGTTTCAACCCGGCCCTGCACGTGCGGCGCGATCTTCATCATGTATTCAGGGTTCAGTGCCCACTTTTGCAGGCGAGCGGCGAACTCTTCCACCGGCAGGTCACGCAACCATTGGCCGTTGAGCCACGACAGTTTCTCGATGTCGAAAATCGGCCCGCCGAGGGAGACGCGGCTCAGGTCGAAGTTGTCGACCATCTCCTGCAGGGAGAACTTCTCGCGCTCGTCCGGCATCGACCAGCCCATGCGACCCAAGTAGTTGAGCATCGCTTCCGGCATGAAGCCCATGCGCTCGTAGAACGTCACCGAGGTCGGGTTCTTGCGCTTGGACAGCTTGCTCTTGTCCGGGTTACGCAGCAGCGGCATGTAGCACAGCTGCGGCTGTTCCCAGCCGAAGTATTCGTACAAAAGGATCAGTTTCGGCGCCGAGGGCAGCCATTCTTCACCGCGCAAAACGTGGGTGATACCCATCAGGTGGTCATCGACCACGTTGGCCAGGAAGTACGTCGGCAGGCCGTCGGTCTTCATCAGCACTTGCATGTCCATGCGATCCCACGGGATCTCGACGTCGCCACGCAGCATGTCCGGCACCACGCACACGCCTTCGGTCGGCACTTTCATGCGGATGACGTGTGGCTCGCCAGCGGCCAGGCGGCGCGCGACCTCTTCCTTGGAGAGCAACAGCGCACGGCCGTCGTAACGCGGGGTTTCGCCGCGGGCCATTTGCTCGGCGCGCATCTGGTCCAGTTCTTCGGCCGTGCAGAAGCACGGGAAGGCATGGCCCAGTTCGACCAGTTGCTGGCAGTACTTCTGATAGATGTCGCCGCGCTCGCTCTGACGATAAGGACCGTGCGGGCCGCCAACGTCCGGGCCTTCGCTCCAGTCGATACCCAACCAGCGCAGGGCGTCGAAAATCTGCTGTTCGGACTCGCGGGTCGAACGCAGTTGGTCGGTGTCTTCGATCCGCAGGATGAACTCACCGCCATGCTGCTTGGCAAAGCAGTAGTTGAACAAAGCGATGTAAGCGGTACCTACGTGGGGGTCCCCGGTAGGCGATGGCGCGATGCGAGTGCGGACGGTGGTCATGGCATGTCTCGAAAAGAATAAAAGCGGAAATCAAACAAGAGGCGAATGGTAACAGGCGATAGCCGCCCGGCTCCAGTGAGTGGGGCATAGTAAGCCAGTATTGCATTGGGGGATCAGCTTGGTGGCGGTGCTGCCTACCAGAAGGTTGCAGGCAGGGCTGAAGGCTAGGAAAGCACGCTAATTGATATTTGTAGTGTTCCGACGGGCCTCATCGCGGGCAAGCCCGCTCCCACAGGATCCGTAGGTGGCCACATATTGTGTGAATACCCTCAATCCTTGTGGGAGCGGGCTTGCCCGCGATGAGGCCCACCCATTCACTGCGCATCTCAAACCGTGATCAACCGCTCCCGCAATTTGCCGATTTCGTCGCGAAGCTGCGCCGCGGCTTCGAACTCCAGGTCGCGGGCAAGCTGGTACATCTTCTCTTCCAGCGCACGAATGCGTTTGGCGATCTCGCCCGGCGAGCGCAACTCCGCTTCGTATTTGGCACTTTCCTCGGCGGCCTTGGCCATGCCTTTGCGCTTCTTGCTGCGCGAGCCCGGCACGGTTGCGCCTTCCATGATATCGGCGACGTCCTTGAACACACCCTTCGGCGTGATGCCGTTGGCCAGGTTGAAGGCGATCTGCTTGTCGCGACGACGCTCGGTTTCGCCGATCGCCCGCTCCATCGAGCCGGTGATGCGATCCGCATACAGAATCGCCCGCCCGTTGAGGTTGCGCGCCGCCCGGCCGATCGTCTGGATCAGCGAGCGCTCGGAACGCAGGAAACCCTCCTTGTCCGCATCGAGAATCGCCACCAGCGAGACTTCCGGCATGTCCAGACCTTCACGCAGCAGGTTGATCCCCACCAGCACATCGAAGGTGCCAAGACGCAAATCACGGATGATTTCGACCCGCTCCACGGTGTCGATGTCCGAGTGTAGATAACGCACGCGAACGCCGTGGTCGGCCAGGTAATCGGTCAAGTCTTCGGACATGCGCTTGGTCAGCGTGGTGACCAGCACCCGCTCCTCCAGGGCCACACGCTTGGTGATTTCCGAGAGCAGGTCGTCGACCTGGGTCAACGCCGGGCGGATTTCGATTTGCGGGTCCACCAGGCCGGTCGGGCGCACCACTTGCTCGACCACGCGCCCCGCGTGTTCCGCCTCATAATTGCCCGGCGTGGCCGAGACAAAAATCGTCTGTGGGCTGATGTTTTCGAACTCGTCGAAACGCATTGGCCGGTTATCCAGCGCCGATGGCAGGCGGAAGCCGTATTCCACCAGCGTTTCCTTACGGGACCGGTCGCCCTTATACATGGCACCGACCTGGGGCACGCTGACGTGGGATTCGTCGATCACCAGCAAGGCGTCGGCCGGCAGATAGTCAAACAAGGTAGGCGGTGCCTCGCCGGAGGCACGGCCCGACAGGTAACGCGAGTAGTTTTCAATGCCATTGCAGTAACCCAGCTCGAGAATCATCTCCAGATCGAAACGGGTACGCTGTTCCAGTCGCTGGGCTTCCACCAGTTTGTTGTTGGAGCGCAGGTATTCCAGGCGCTCCTGCAACTCGACCTTGATCCCTTCGACGGCGTCGAGCAGGGTTTCCCGTGGTGTCACGTAGTGGCTCTTCGGGTAGAAGGTGAAACGCGGCAGTTTGCGGATGACTTCGCCGGTCAGCGGGTCAAAGGCTGACAGGCTCTCCACTTCGTCATCGAACAGCTCGATGCGGATCGCTTCAAAATCGGATTCTGCCGGGTGGATATCAATCACATCACCGCGCACCCGGAAGGTCGCCCGGGCGAAGTCCATGTCGTTGCGGGTGTATTGCAGGTCAGCCAGGCGACGCAGCAGCGCACGCTGGTCGAGCTTGTCGCCGCGATCCACGTGCAACACCATCTTCAAATAGGTTTCCGGACTGCCCAGACCGTAAATGCACGACACCGTGGTGACGATGATCGCGTCCTTGCGCTCCAGCAGCGCTTTGGTGGCTGACAGGCGCATTTGCTCAATGTGGTCGTTGATCGAGGCGTCCTTCTCGATGAAGGTGTCCGACGACGGCACGTAGGCTTCAGGCTGGTAGTAGTCGTAGTAGGAAACGAAGTATTCAACGGCGTTATTCGGGAAGAACGCCTTGAACTCGCCATATAACTGCGCGGCCAGGGTCTTGTTCGGCGCCAGCACCAGGGTCGGGCGCTGTATCTGGGCGATCACGTTGGCGATGCTGAAGGTCTTGCCCGAGCCGGTCACACCGAGCAGCGTCTGGTGCGCCAGCCCGGCTTCAATGCCCTCGACCATCAGGCGGATGGCTTCCGGCTGATCGCCGGCGGGCTCGAAGCGGGTGACTAGCTGGAATTCAGACATACATACCTCTGGTTCACTCTTGCCCGGTTACACCGGACAGGAACGAGAAAGACCGCAAACGACCGATGTCGCCCGAGGAAAAAACTGGATTGTGCTCAATGTGGAGCCGATTGCCATCGCTTTCAAGGCAAACGTCCTACATCGGGTAAAACCTTTGACGACGTCACTTGACCAACGATCGAAAAATAATTGGAAAAACTTACCGTAAAAGCCGAATCGCCTGTCGCCATCAATCGCCGATGGCCTCTATACTAGCTCCCCGTTTGTGCACCGCTCTAGTGCATTCGGCTGGAGCGCGACACGTCCCTCCACACTCCATTCAGAGCCGCCGTAATAATGAGCCTGTTCTCCGCTGTCGAAATGGCACCACGCGATCCAATCCTGGGCCTCAACGAAGCATTCAATGCCGATACCCGTACCAACAAGGTCAACCTGGGGGTTGGTGTTTACTGCAACGAGGAGGGGCGAATTCCACTCCTGCGCGCCGTTGTCGAAGCCGAGACGATTCGCGCCGCTCAACACGCTTCCCGTGGTTACTTGCCGATCGACGGCATTGCCGCCTACGACCAGGCGGTGCAAAAACTGCTGTTCGGCAATGATTCACCGCTGATCGCTGCTGGCCGGGTCATCACCACCCAAGCCGTCGGCGGTACCGGCGCGCTGAAAATCGGTGCCGACTTCCTCAAGCAACTGCTGCCGAATGCCGTTGTGGCGATCAGCGACCCGAGCTGGGAAAACCACCGCGCACTGTTCGAAACCGCCGGTTTCCCGGTGCAGAACTATCGCTACTACGACGCCGCGACCCACGACGTTAACCGTGCAGGCCTGCTGGAAGACCTGAACGCCTTGCCGTCCGGCTCCATCGTTGTACTGCACGCTTGCTGCCACAACCCGACCGGCGTGGATCTGAGCCCGGCGGACTGGAAAAACGTCCTGGAAGTGGTGAAAGCCAAAGGTCACGTACCGTTCCTCGACATGGCCTACCAGGGCTTTGGCGACGGTATCGATGAAGACGCTGCTGCCGTGCGCCTGTTCGCCGAATCGGGCCTGACCTTCTTCGTCTCGAGCTCGTTCTCCAAATCCTTCTCGCTGTACGGCGAGCGCGTTGGCGCCCTGTCGATCGTCAGCGAGTCGAAAGAAGAAAGCGCGCGCGTGCTGTCGCAAGTCAAACGCGTGATCCGCACCAACTACTCCAACCCGCCGACCCACGGCGCTAGCATCGTCGCCGCCGTGCTGAACAGCCCGGTATTGCGTGCGCAGTGGGAAGAGGAACTGGCAGAAATGCGCCTGCGGATTCGCGGCATGCGCACCCAGATGGTCGACCTGTTGGCGAAAAACGCTCCGCAACGCGATTTCAGCTTCGTCGGTCGCCAGCGCGGCATGTTCTCCTACTCCGGCCTGACGGTTGAGCAAGTGACCCGTCTGCGCAACGAGTTCGGCATCTACGCCCTGGACACCGGCCGCATCTGCGTTGCCGCGCTGAACCAGAACAACATCGACGCCGTGACCAAGGCCATCGTTCAGGTGATCTGAGTCTTTGTGTGATATGAAAACGGGAAGCCACATGGCTTCCCGTTTTTTATTTGTCTTCGATAATTCCCAGTTCGACGACCGGTCGCTCTAGACTGCACGCAGATCAAAAATGTGGGAGCGGCGGTGCGGCGATCCGACTTGCTCGCGAAAGCGGTCTATCTGTCACATTGATGCTGAATTTGCCGCCGCCTTCGCGAGCAAGCCCGCCCCCCAAGTTATGAGTACACCCGAGAATTCTTGAGAGCCCACATGAAAAACGATGACCTACGCGCTGACCGCGACGAGCTGGACCACTTCGTGCCCCGCTCCTCGGCCAAACGCGGTAACAACCTGGTGCTGCAAGTGGCTGCAGGCGTGTTCCTTGGCGGCCTGGCACTGTGGCTGGTGCAACTGGCCGCCACGATGTTGTACGCCAAGCTGATGCTCGGCACCATTACCTTCGGCGGTTAGGCCAGTTCGGTCGCGCGCTGGCTGGCCGCGTCGTCGTAGGCGACGTAAAGCGACTCGGCCACCTGGCTTTTGATCGCCTTGGTGCTTTCCAGGCCCAGGACAAAACCTTCAGCCTTGCCGCCCGCGCGGTTCAATTCGTCAGCGGTGCTGGCCTGAGTGATTGCGTCGAACAGCTTCTCGGCGTGCGGGCCCACACCTTTGGGCAGGCTTATCTGAGCGATGCTCATACGAACACCCCGTTGTTTTGAGGTGTGAGGATTGGATGATTCATGGCGCGTACCTTTTCGGCTGAGGGCCGGCAGCGCGTGTCACCACTTCCGGGCGGCCATGGTAGACCTCTACCGCAATTCTGGTAACCGCCAATAGCCGATAAACCACCCTCTGATCCGATGAAAACACCAAACTACCAACAGAGGCTTGACTTCTCTTTTTGAATCAGTAACATAGACGCCATTCCGCGATAGCTCAGTTGGTAGAGCAAGTGACTGTTAATCACTGGGTCCCTGGTTCGAGTCCAGGTCGTGGAGCCAGACAAGGTTCCAGAGAAAGCTAACAAAGTCTCTGAAACCCCCGAAAAACCCGCCTTCTGGCGGGTTTTTTCGTTTTGGCGTTCTGTCGGATTCCGGTAGGTACCAGCCATTTTAAGGGTAGAGTTTGGGATAAAGGTCAGTTCGATAAAAGGGAGTACCCTTATGTCGCGCACTACTGCTCCACTCTCCGACGCCGCTTGCCGTTCGGCCAAGCCCACAGACCGCGCCTACAAGCTTTTCGACGGCGACGGCCTTTACCTTCTAGTCCAACCCAATGGCCGCAAAGGCTGGCGTCTCAGATACGTCAAACCTGATGGCCGGGAAGGACTGACCTCATTCGGCAACTACCCCATCGTTGGCCTCGCCGATGCGCGCCGCAAGCGCTTGGAGGTCAAGCGAATGCTGGCGGATGGCATTGACCCCATAGGCGCCAAGAACCAAGCCAAGACGGACGCTCTGATCAAAGGCCGCACCTTTGAAAGTGTTGCCCTCGGCTGGCACACGGAAATGTCAGCCAAGTGGGCACCGGACTATTCCAAGACAGTGATGAGTCGCCTCAAAACTCACCTCTTCCCGCTGATCGGCGCCCGCGCCATTGTCGACCTTGATACCCACGACCTTATGCGGCCCCTGGACGCGATTAAGAAGCGCGGAACGATAGACATTGCTTTAAGGGTACAAAACTACCTGCAGAGCATCATGCGCGAGGCAAAGCGACTCCGGCTTATCACCGTAAACCCTGCTTACGACCTCGTAGGCTCGATCAAAGCCTCGCGGGTCGTCCACCGCCCCGCCTTATCCTTATCGCGCTTGCCTGAATTGCAGGAACGGATCGACACCTATAAAGGCCGCGCACTTACCCGGCTGACGGTCTTGCTGTCGCTGCACGTGTTTGTACGCTCCAGCGAGATGCGCTTCGCCCGCTGGAGCGAGTTCGACCTCAAACGTGGCGCCTGGGAAATACCCGACACGCGACCAGCGTTGGAAGGCGTACCCTTTTCCACAAGGGGTACGAAGATGGCAGGCGATATCCATCTTGTACCCTTATCGCCGCAAGCGATCGCCCTGCTCGAGCAGATCCACGCAATCACAGGCAAATTTGACTTGGTGTTCGCAGGCGATACCAAGTCTTGGAAACCAATGTCCGAAAACACCGTGAACAGCGCGCTTCGGAAGATGGGGTACGACACCAAAACCGAGATCTGCGGCCATGGCTTTCGTTCGATGGCCTGCAGCGCACTGATCGAGTCGGGTTTGTGGACGGACACAGCCATCGAGCGGCAGATGAGCCACAAGGAACGCAACAACGTCCGAGCGGCCTACATCCACAAGGCTGAGCTCATCGAGGAGCGCAGACTGATCATGAACTGGTGGAGTCGCTACCTTGAGGCTAATCAGCAGAAGCATGTCAGCCCACGCGAATTCGCCAATCAGACGGGTGCGAATGTCACTCGACTAAAAGCAAAACGTGGCGCAACTGAGTAAGCGCTCGGTTCTCATATCTCAGTGATCCGCTTGTCCACGCGGGTCCATCCAGACAGGGCTGCAAAGCCGCCCTGTCTGGATGGACCTCACTTAAAAAATCTAAAGCCCACGCAATTGTCTGTGGAAAACCACTGATTTCCATTAGTGGATAATTTCATCCACAGCCGCAGAACTCCCGAAAATTCGAGCCTTGACCCGAATTCTCCACAGGCGTAGAAAAGGTCGGGCAAAGCGCTGTCGTTGACAGCAACCCAGGTAGCCAGAACCTTTAAGGCTACGCCACGCCGTGGTGGTTCTCCCAAAGTACGATTAGCGTCCGGCGGCTCGCACGGTCACTCACCGAGTGATGGATGCCCACTTCAGATCATTGCCATGCGGCAAATACATCCCCCTACCCAACTGCCCTGCAGCAACCTATCCGCGCGGCCATTTCATTGCGCCAACCTGCGCCCGTCTCTTTCTCCCGGAAAGAGACGGGCGCTCCTACCACTGCTGCAGCCCACCTCGTACAAGGCTTTGCGGCATTCCCCCTCGTGACAATCGGCGTGACAAACACCGAAGTCACCAGCAACAGCGATGCAGATGATGGTGCCGCAGCCCACGGAATGGACTGCACCTGACTGACAGTCAAGCATGCCCCGGTCATCGCATCACTGCCTTCACCCGACTCAGGATCTCGCGGCGCCGGTCTCGTCAGCCAGCGCAGCCTCCACCCGCCCACTTCCTCGGAAGTGTTCAGGAGGCCAGATCATGAGATGCCCAAGCTCCCGGTCGTAAGGAGCCGCCAGTCCTGCGCTAGTGGACAACCCTCACAGGTCGCAGGGGCCTTGATCCCTGATAACACTCAACATCCATGGCGGGATGACGTGGGGAAAGCTTCAAGGGTTTGGCTTTGAGAGGAGTTTGATCATGGCGTTGGTCGGTAGACGGGACGGGCGGAATTTTGGGTATGGACGGCAACTGAGTTATGCCGGGCCGCAGGCATTGAAAGATCTCTTTGGCAGCCGGCATTACGGGACCGTCAAAGCGCACAGTGATCGCTGGCGGGCGTTTGTGCGCTGGTGTCGGTCGGAGGATGGGCCGGGGTTTAACGATGCGCGGCAGATAAATCGGCAGACCTTGTTGGACTATGCCGGACATCTGCGGCAGCAAGTTGAACATGGTGAGCTTGCCATCGCCACCGCGCAAAATCGATTGTCTAGTGTGAATCGGACCATGGCCGCGCTTCGCGGTGATCAGCATGTGAAAGTTCCGAGCCCGAGCAAGGCGCTGGGAATGCGGCGCACCAGTGTTCGTCGCTCAGTGCCGCAAGGCCAAGACCGCGAACACGTGAAGCAGATAGTAGAGGTGCTTTGCGAACGCCAGATGCCGCTCGCCGCGGCCATCGCGGCGTTAGCGCGAGCCACAGGCATGCGATTGCGCGAGGCCATTTTGGCCGACCTTCCGCGCCTGAAGCGTGAGGCCGAACACTACGGGAAGATCAACATCCAGGATGGCACCAAAGGTGGTCGCTCAGGCGCATCGGCGCCTCGCAGGATTACGGTAGATGATCATATTCGTGACGCGCTGAGGTTTGCCGAAAAAGTCTCGCCCGACGGCAGCCGCAACCTGCTTGCACCGAACGAACGCTACCTCGATTTCTTGCAGGGAATCGTCCGCCCCGCACGGGACATCCTCCATCAGCACAACCTCAAAGGCTTCCATGAATTGCGGGCAGCCTACGCGTGCGAACGCTATGAGCAAATCACCCGTCACCCCGCTTCCATCAACGGTGGCCGCTGCTATCAGCTCGACCGACGGCTAGATCAGGAGGCCCGAGTACAAATCAGCTATGAACTCGGGCACGGCCGTATCGACGTGGTGTCGGCTTACATTGGCAGTCGAACATGAGCAAGGCATTCGATATGGAGCTATTCCTGGCCGGCGTTCTGACCGGATCGCATTCCACACGCCAACGCCACCTTCGTCAGGCAAAGACTATCCAAGCAGCAGTCGTTGAGCGCTGGCAACGCGATAATCCATGGACTTGGCAGAGAAAACACCTTGCGTGGTTTTTGAATCAACATCTAAACCAGCGCACTGAATCGACGCGCTATTACTATTTGCTGACCATGCAATTACTCACTCATCGTCTAGGAAAATCCTGGCAGTTCACCCCCTAAGCGAAGGTCAGAAAACGGCCGATTCTGTTGAAAAAGTAACTCCCCTATCTGGCCTCCGGCAAAATCTCTACATTGGCCAGCAGGGAAGCACGCAGCATGATGGGACAGTTATCGAGTGGGCAGGAACGGCTGTTTTACTCGTTCAACCTTGAAGATCACATCCCCGCCAATCACCTTCTGCGCAGCATTGATCAGTGTCTTGATCTGAGCGACCTGCGCCATTACCTCGCCGATTTTTATAGCCCGATCGGGCGTCCGTCGATTGACCCTGAACTGATGATCCGCATGCTGATCGTCGGCTATTGCTACGGCATTCGCTCAGAGCGGCGGTTGTGCGAAGAGGCCCATCTGAACCTGGCGTATCGCTGGTTCTGCCGGTTAAGCCTTGAAGATGAAGTCCCCAATCACTCGACCTTTTCCAAAAATAGACACGGCCGTTTTCGGGACAGCGATCTCTTTCGCTGGCTGTTCAATGAAGTGCTACGTCGTTGCATGGATGCAGGCTTGGTCAAAGGTGAAGGCTTTGCCGTGGACGCCAGCATCATCAAAGCGGATGCCTGCCGGCAGCGCGGTGTACCGGGTGATGAACAGGTCAACTGGAGCGATCCGGCCCTGAGCACCCGCGCCGTGCGTGAGTATCTTGAGGCGCTTGATGAAGAGGCTCTGGCCGAAACGCTACCGAAGCGCCTGTCGCTGACTGATCCTCAAGCCCGCTGGACCGCTGCTCCAGGTGGCCCAGCGTTCTACGCTTACTCCACGAATTATCTGATCGATACCGAGCACGGTGTCATCGTGGATGTGGAACCCACACCGGCTCATCGCACGGCCGAGGTCGAGAGCACCAAGATCATGATCGACCGGGTCGAGGCGCAGTTCGACATCAAACCGGAACGCCTCATTGGCGACACCGCTTACGGTACCGCGCCGATGCTGGCCTGGATGGTGGAGGAAAAAGACATCGAGCCGCATGTGCCGGTGTGGGACAAAACCGAGCGCAAGAACGACAGCTTTTCGAGTAACGATTTCCACTGGAATGAAGAGGCCGAGGAATACCGCTGCCCGGCCGGCAACCCACTGCGCAGCGAATGGCGAGCCTTCAAGAACGAGCGTTCACACGTCACCAAAGCCAACACCATCATCTTCCGATCCCGGCAGACCGACTGCGCTACGTGTCCGATGAAAGCCAAGTGCTGCCCGAACACTGCATTCCGAAAGATCGCTCGCAGCGTCCATGAAGCCGCTCGCGATGTGGCTCGGCGCATTGCAGCAACGCCGGCGTATCAGTGCTCTCGCCACGAACGTAAAAAGGTCGAAATGTTGTTTGCCCACCTCAAGCGCATCCTGAAATTGGATCGCCTGCGGCTACGTGGCATGAGTGGCGCATCCGATGAGTTCACGCTGGCGGCCGCGGTACAGAACCTGCGACGTCTGGCCAAACTTGTATCTCAAGGGCCACCTTCTACGGGATAGGTGCGCCTGCACTAAGCCAAAAACCTCAAATTAACCCAATAACAAAGCAACAAAGGTCAACGAAGGGCCGAGAAACCACTCAATGTGGTGATTAGGTTCTCCGGTGGTGGTCGTGCCTGAGTTCAGACGAGCTGAAATCCGACTTTTTCAACAGAATCGGCCAAAAGCGGTCAATAGCGATGCTGAACAACCAGCAGCACACCCCCATATAAAAAATACGCGCACCAGAAATCAGCGATGCGGTTGGTATCTCTCAGAATATTACCCTGCTATTTTTTGCGCTGCTTCCAGTGGGATCTAGATAGTTTTTCAGCTACATAATTTCGATCAGCTTCGACTTCTGTCTGCCCATTGGCAGCAGCAACAGAAAGCCAAACATACGCTTGGCTATTATCTTGCATCACACCCCTGCCCTCGGAGTAGCGAATATCAAAGTTGCGCTGGGCAACTGAACTACCTTGCTCTGCGGCCTTGCGGTACCAGAAAGCCGCTTGCTTAGTCCTTTGCAACCCCTTGCCCAGTCTCGTAACGGACGCCGAGGTCGCCTTCGGCAGCGGCATCCAGGGATGACTGGGTCCCGTCGCTGCTCTCACCAAGTTCCTAAAGAACCGAGCTAAATGAATAGATACGGGGGTACGCTTGAATGATATCGTTTTGACATTTATCACGTCTAATACCTGTAGCCAGGAACGAATAACAGCCTTTTGGCGGCAGAAGCTTTGCATGCCGGACAGCCGTCTAGCTGATGAATCCCGAAAACCCAACTGATCTCGGAAATACCATGGACGCAAAAAGCAACAGCAAAAAACCTAAAATTCTGGCGAGCGTCAGCCGTCGGTTTATCGCGAAAGTAATTGATTGCGTAATTGCGGTGTTGATCTTCTTTATCGTCAAGGTCACCGCTGACACCTTGTCTGCTTACATCACAGGTATAACGCCCAGTGTCCAGATTGTTTCAGCGGGCTTGATCGCCTTCGCTTACGTGCTTTTTGCGGATGCCCTACCTAATGGCCAAAGCCTCGGCAAGCGCTTGTTGAGTATTGCGGCTGTCGATAGAAAAACGTTCCTCGGCTGCACGGTGTCTCAGTCGTTTACCCGTAATGCCGGAGCGCTGATCATCATTGATTGGGTATGGATTTTTCTGGAGTCCAGAACACGACTGGGTGACATGCATGCCAAAACCATCGTGATTCAGACGGGGACGCTCAGCCATAAGGTTAGGAGTCTTTCCGATGTTTATGATGGTGGTCAATCCTAAGTCGGACCGCAGGGCTATGGCAGGAGGGAACATCATTTGCGGTACGTTCCAAAGTGCCGACAAGTCAGGGTCAGCCTTGGAGGCAGTGTTAGGGAAACTCTGAAAAAGACTTCCTGATTTTGGTAAAATGTCCGGACTTCCCCCTCCGAGCTTCCAGAGAGTTCCGATAGCGTTACCTTTCGCCCACCGTTCCAGTCAGAGGTTCGCCGAGCACAATCGATCACCACCCTTACGCCATCCGGTCTTGTCTCCTGGCCGCCAAGAGCCGGCCCAGATAGCCCACTACCCGCACAGAAAACCCACCAACGCTCGCATCACCCGTCCTTCCAAACTCACCGCATCCGTCTCCCCCCGCTCCCCCGCCGCATCGATCATGCCGTGGGCCATCGCCAGCAGGTCTTGCGCGGTCTCCAGTACATCGGCGCAGCCCCACGGGGCTGACGGAAGGGCCAGCGCCGCTATCAGTTCGGCATGAATGACGTTGGCCACGCGCTCATGGCGCTCTTGCAGCAGTAAGCGGCGCTCTTCGAAGTCGATGATTCTGGCCAGTTCCGGGCGCCGTAGCTGGTGGGCGACGGAGGCTTGGACCAGTGCGCGGATGCGTGCGAGGGCGTCGTCGTGTTCATGGACGTGCTGGACGTCATCGAGCAACTGAGTGGTTTCGCGTTCGATCAAGGCGACGGTCAGGGCGTCGCGGTTGGGGAAGTACTGGTACAGCGAGCCGATGCTTACGCCGGCGCGCTGCGCCACGAGGCCGTCGGTTTCGAGAATGCGAGCAGCGGCTTCGAGAATGGTGTCAACGGTGTTGGCCGAACGGCGCTGGGTCGGGAGTTTTCGGGGGGTTAAGGGCGGCATTTCGCGGTGTTTGGTCATGATCGGGATGCGAGTTTTAAATATGAGTTATGACTCGTATTCTGGATTGGCTTTCCCCACTCTTCAACTACCAGGAATCATTATCATGGCAACGACATCACTGAGTGTTTTCATGTTGGTCAAGACCACCCAGGAATGGCTGGCCGCTCAGACAAAGATCAAATCGCGTGAACGAAAGCGCGAGGACGAAGATGGTATCGAGGACGATGAACCGTTTTGATCTGCACCGTAAACACCCTGCCGCATGCCTACATGCGGTGGGGCCCAATGCGTCTTCAACCAGGACACTACTGCTACTTGGGGTAGAGATAGACTTTTTCGACTTTTGCGTCGGAACGCATCATGAGGTGCTGGCTCCGGAAAGAAATCGGGAGCACAGCATCGGGGATCAGGTGGCGGCTTTGAATGTGGGGTTTATGGAGCGTTTACCAAGAGTTTTGTCCCCGGGACCTCACAAACCTTCAGAATTTTCCTGCTGTCACGCCCAACCATTGCTGGTATGGTTTTGCCTGCCCAGTCTTAGGTCTGGAGTCTCCAGGAATGAAATCCTTGAGTATGAGCACCTGGATTCTACCGGCGGCTGGATCTCGAACTTTTGTTTCAAGCGTTACACTTACTATATTACTGCAGGGAGCAGAACCATGAGTAAAAAAGCAGTTATCGTTTTTAGTGGCGGACAAGATTCAACAACCTGTTTAATCCATGCATTGCCTCTCTATGATGAAATACACTGTATTACGTTTGATTATGGTCAGCGCCATCGCGCAGAAATTGAAGTCGCACAACACCTTTCAAAAAAGCTTGGCGTGATAGTGCACAAAGTACTAGACACATCCTTGCTAAATGAGCTGGCCATCAGCAGCCTGACACGCGACAATATTCCAGTTCCAGCCATGAATAGCTCCGGAGAAAGTTTGCCAAGCACTTTCGTACCAGGAAGAAATATTCTATTTTTAACCTTGGCTTCTATTTATGCATATCAAGTGCAAGCTAAAGCAGTAATCACAGGCGTTTGTGAAACAGATTTCTCTGGCTATCCTGATTGTCGAGATGCGTTTGTTAAGGCATTGAACAAAGCCATTGAATTAGGCATGGAATACAAATTGCTTCTTGAAACGCCGCTTATGTGGTTGAATAAGGCGGAAACTTGGGCTTTAGCTGATTACCATAATAAATTAGACTTGATTCGTCACCACACACTGTCCTGCTACAATGGCATAAAGGGAAGTGGGTGCGCTAACTGCGATGCGTGCAATCTACGCTCAAAAGGATTAAATGATTACCTGGGGAATAAAACAGAGATCATGAACAGTTTAAAAGCCAAACTAAAGTTAAAATAAAAACCCAATAGGATACATTCAGAAAACGCTCACTTAAACATGCCAGGCACAACCCTAATTATTGGCGTTCTTAGACACGCTCGCAAATGGGTTCATCACTACAGCCACATACTAAGTGAGCGTTGAACCCAACAGCTTTGTGCAAAGAAGCCATCAGTGCACTTTTTGTTAGAGCAGTATACTGTTTAAAAAAAATCCATAGCCCTATTTATTTAACATGACTTGCAGTTATATATTTTTTAAACAATGACCTTGCGCCGTATGCAGGCAAGATATTAAAAAAAGCAAAACACACCTTTATAGCTATCTGAACATAAATCATATTAAGTATATCGCTATTCTGCATACTCCCATAAAATGCAATGTAGCAGAAAAGGAAGCTGTCTATTATCACCGCAAAAAAAGTACTTAAAAACACGCGCAAAAATAGAAATCTAGAATTTGTCAGCTCTTTTATTTTGCACAACAAATACGAGTTTATATTTTCAGAAAAAAGAAAAGAAACAGAGGATGCTACCAGCACAGAAGACACATGAGTAATAACCTCATTATAAGGCATATCAAGCTTCCAGCCAGGCAGCCCCGGGAGATAGGTAGAAGCATTCAGCAAAACAATAATAATAGCATTACTTGCAAAAGCAAATAGTATGGCTTTCCTCGCAAGCCTAAGACCGTAAGTCTCATTCAGCAAGTCAACTATTAAAAACGTCAGAGGGTAAAGAAAAGTGCCCGGAGTAACAATGATATCAAGGCGCTCCAAATAAATAGGCTTTGTCGCAGCAATACTGGTAAAGATGTAAAATGTAAACAGCAGTAGATTTAGAATAATATAAATCATCCATGAGTTTTCATGACGATCATTCATTTCGTACGCGGTTAATGCACCCCCTTGAGAATAAAATTTCTTATACAAGTTTTTGATCTCCATTTTATTTAAATTGTCCATTATTTCACTGCTTAATACTTCGCTTAATTTTACCCTGATAACTTTGCCTGTAGCGATGATCATAATCACAGCAAGACTTTTGCTGTTCTCAAACCCTAACAACTTGTATTTGCTGTTTTCAATTTCGCCATCACGCGTCATTAAACCGCTCCTCTATTATATCTCCCACAACACAGATACGATCCGAACTAAAACATGCTTCGTTTGTTATGAACAGTTTTTTAGTTGTTCTGTCATACACCAGCTTTTCTTTATCACCACTCGACGAGCCTTTCTTTATTATCAATAGGTCTCCTGGCTCATTCATACCACTAATTTCGCTCTCCAAAAGCACGCCTATTAAGTTATAGGATTTGCCGAAATAATAAGTCAAAGGGTAGATGGTGGCTAGCTCACCAATCCTTTTATCCAAGCTTTGAATAACCAAGCTCTCTTTAATTATAGGGACTGCAGCCGGATTCATATTCCCTTGCAGAGAGATACTACTCTCTATTATCTCCTTCTCTTCAAAATCAATAGTCTCTATTTCCTCATAAGACACTCCAAAGAAATCAGAAATTTTGCGAATCGTGGAATGCTGTACATTTACCACCCTTCCTTCCAAAATATTATATATAGTAGTTCTGGTCAGCCCGCTGGAATTGCACAAAGACAACTGCGTCTCTCCGCGACTTTTTATCAAGTATCTAATGTTGCTTTTCAAGCACTCTATTTTTTCTCTTCTATGCATAAAATGCCCACCACTTCTTTATAGCTGTAACAAATTGTACTTCTATGGATATCATGCCATGAATGGTCATTCAGCTGCTCGACGAAGATGACTAGGCCAGCGAGATCATTGCGGCAAAACTTTTCGCGATTTTTTCGTCACCCGTACCAACTCTGTAGGCCTCCTTTGGCCAGCCTACATCCGTCCGTTTAATGTTTCGCTGCCGCTACTTGAGGCTATCAAATCGCTGGGGCCGTCCGATTCGGGTTTGCGCTTCATGGCTCGCAGCGGGATGAAGTGTTGCATGCGTTAGCTATAACAATAAAGGCCCAGATGCTCGGCGTCGTAGTCCTTGTCAGCGAATGGCCACCGGCAACGCTTGGAAGGCCGCCCTTACCGACCAGCGATTTTGACCTGTTCAAGCAAGGGGGGCGCATTCGAGATATCGCGGGCCTGGCCGCCTGACAATTGGAGGTAAAGGAGTATCCCGTTGGTATCGCAGAGTGTGTGAACCTTAGTCGTCAGGGCCCTGCAGCTTCGACCTAATGCATGATCTGATGATTCTTCAAGCCCCTTTTTTCCCGAAGCCTAAAGCTCTTCCTGCTGTGGAGTCGATCATCCAGATATCAAGACGGCTCAGCCTGGGTGGCTAGTGTCGCCTCTTTTTTAAGAATTTACTGCTCACGAAATCCCACGACCAGAAAAAAAAGAATCATTTAATTTGATAAATGTTTAATTTTTTGATTAATTAAGTGGAGTTTCTTGCTAAAAAACCTATGCTGCTTTGAGCAATCCTCTTCTCACATCATCACACGAGGAGAGGTGAACTCTAATGGGGTGCTGGCTGTATATACAGCTATTTGTTTTTGAGAGAGCAGGTGCCAAAAAACACCGTCCTCACGAGTATGGCTTGATGGATCATGGACGAAAGGGAAGCTTTAGGGATGAAAATTTTGTTCTTTATGATAAATAAAGCAATGTATTTCAATGGCTTACGTGAAAAATTGCAAAAAACGAGATTGAGCTGCTTTTCCACCTCACCTCGAACTATGGGAAAGGCCTCATTGGCCCTCCTGCCGAGAACTCCAAAAGCAGTTCTTCTTCGGTTACCTCTTCTTTCGATTCGTCCCAAACAAACTCCACACGACAACGATTACGACGAATCCAGGCATTCAGGGCTTTTTCCTCTGTGGTGGTCAGCCCTCCACTGTCCAGGACGAATTGATCGACGCGCTGAGGTAAACGTTACTGCTGCTAACCGGCCGCTCAGGTCAGTCGCAAGTTGAGCTGAGAATCGCGTCGATTGCGCACCTCGTACAGCCTACGGTCAGGTCCGGCGCTGCCCTATTACCGCGACCTATTTCGCGCAAATAGGGACATGCGTGTCTTCGGAGTGGACTTCGGGGCGCTCGAAGTAGAGGACGTAGTCGTTTTTCCTGCGCTGGTTAACACCCTCGCCACAGCGATTGAAAAGATGGATGCAGATCAACTCATTGTCTACGGACATTACGCTGGGGCAGCAGCGGGGACCTGCATTGCTTCGGCGATAGCCTCCACGATCAGTTCCCTCTCATTGGTGCTCGCCGTATCGCGACCAATAGAAACCCCGGACACGGCAATACGCCAAGCCGAAAGCACCTCTGACTCGGCATGGGCTCAATATCTGCGGCCTGTGGGGAGGTTCACGGAAGTGATCGAACCGACGGCTGGCACTACTACATACGCACACACGAACGCGAAATCCAGGAAACCGTGCTGTCGTTCGCAGCACGCAACAGACAAGGAAGGGACACCGAATAATGGCAGTCAATACTGAACAGCTTAAGAACCAAGCAGACCTACTGCGACGAGGCTTAGCGGATCTGCGAGCAGAAGACGCCGAGCTGGCGAGGATCTTGGACGCTGAAGTCACGCGTCAACACCGAACGCTGTCATTGGTTTCTTCTTCCTGCGCGGTCAAGCCTCGAACCTTGGCGGCATCAGCTTCGGCGCTGGTCAACGTCACAGCAGAGGGCACGCCAGGCAGGCGCTATCACGCAGGCTGCGAGAACGTTGATTTGGTCGAATCTCTGGCAATCCGAAGAGCTCGGGAACTGTTCGGCGCCCAATACGCAGGCGTGCAATCACACTCGGCATCGAGTGCCAATTACCAAGTGCTCTCTGCCCTACTTGAGCCTGGGGATACTCTACTCGGAATGGCCCTCGATCACGGAGGACATCTTACACACGGCAGCCCCGTCACATTCACGGGCGCCTACTACAAGGCGATCAGATACGGCACGACATCAGAGGGCCTCATCGATTACGACAAGGTGCGCAAACTGGCTCTCGCTCATCGCCCGCGCATCATCATCTGCGGTGCAACTGCCTACTCGCGGGTCGTAGATTTCGAGCGGTTCCGCAAGATAGCCGATGAAGCCGGGGCCATCCTGCTCGCTGACATTTCGCACATCGCCGGACTTGTTGCCACTGGGCGACATCCGAGCCCGATCAACGCTGCCCACGTCACTACGACTTGCACGCACAAGCAACTCATGGGGCCTCGCGGAGGCCTGATCCTTTCAGGCCGAGACGCCAACAAAAAGGTTCCCGGCCTGAAATCAACCTTCCGTCGTATCCTCGATCAAGCCGTGTTTCCTCGAATGCAGGGCGCGCCAGCCGTCAACATGATCGCTGCAAAGGCTGCCGCGCTGGGCTACGCAATGTCCCCAGAGTTCGACGCCTACATGGAACGGATTCGGAACACGGCTGATGAGATGGCCAGTGCGTTTCAGGCACATGAATACGAGGTCGTGGGAGGTCGCAGTGAAAACCACACGATTCTGATCCGGTTGCGTGGAGCCATCACCGGTTCTATCGCGGAGTCGGCGCTAGAGCGCTGCGGGATCATCGTGAACAAAAATCGCGTGCCGGGCGAGACCCGATCGTCATCCGTTACCAGTGGGTTGCGTATCGGCACCGGCTCCATGGCGCAACGTCACATTGACCCCCTGGGATGCCACCAAGTCGTCGATTTGGTTTGCCGGATCCTGGACAAGGTGACGCCGCTCAACGAGCAAAAATACACGCTGGAACCCGCGCTACAGGAGCAATTCCGTTTACAGGCCGAAGCGTTGTGCACGATGTATCCCATAGCCGACTACATGGAGCACTGAGGGGCTCCTATCGACCACCACCCGCGCAAGCACCATGGCGGCTCGATGGGGGGGCTGACGATAAGACAATCCATCGTCGCCAAAGCACTCACGGTTACACGCTGCAACAGGCAGCACCGCGTTCGTGGCGGGCCGGGCAGAAACACTCAGTTCGGGTGATTTTCTTCGGCTATATCGGTAGCTCGCAGATCACCTGCCTGCAGCTGATGGCCAAGAAAATCGCGGTGGCGCAACACATCGGGAGACGTGCCGGAGTCAGGGCTTGACTCGTTGAATCAGGACAGTGATTGGTGGAAATAGCGCTTGCCAGACAACTGATCGCAGCATGGCTTCAAGGCCCATCCGGATGGCCTTTTGCTGCCTGAGCGCCTGCATCGGATACGCTTCTGCAGATGCTGGCCAAGCCGCGATCTTTTGACTCTGGATCAGAAGTGGTATTTCACCAGCAAGCTCGTGGCGCTCTGATTGGTTGTGAAGTCTTTCGTGTCTTCGATGGCGTACTTGTTCTTCCAGTAGTCGTACTCGACACCGACGTACAGCTGCTTCTCGCCCCAATGCAAGGCTTTGCCCAAGTCGTACTTGATCTGCGGGTTAAAGTGCAGGTTGGCGTGATAGGTGCCCTGGCTGTTCTTGTCGTTGTCGACCACCCAGTCCATGAAACCGTCGATCAGGATGTTCGAATCGCCCACCGGAATGGTGTAGGACCAAACCGGGGTGATCTGCCAGACGTTGTCACCCGGACGGCTGCCTTCGGTGTGACGCTGGTAGAAGTTCAGCTGGAAGTAGTCGAACCCGGGAATCGCCAGGTCGAAACCCGGACCGATCAGGTAGGACTCGGTATCGCCCTCACCGAACTCGTACGTCATGGCCAGCAGCACATCCTTGACCGGACCGAACTCCAGTTTCTGTTCAGAGATCTTGCCAAACGACAAGCGCGGGCTGATTTCGCCGTAGTAGGTGTTCGAGCCGACGCCCGGGTCGTCCTTGCCGTTGTAAAAAATCTTGTCGACGAATACAAAATTGTCGCCGTATTTCCAGGCATCGGCGTGCTCGAAAGTGACGGTTTGCTGAATGCGCGGGTTGACCTGGAAGTCTTTGCCATAGAGGTAGGTCAGGCTGTTGTTCTGCCATTGCAGCAAGTCGCCGGCCATTGCCTGGCCCCCGGCCAATAAGGATCCCGTGAGCATCAGGCTGGTGCACGTACGTTTCATTCGGTTGCTCTCAAAGTAAGTGGTTCCACATTTTTTTGAATCAGCGCTCTGGTGTGGCGCCTTTTTTTGTTTTAAAAGTCATCCTGTCGGTCAGCTTTATTGCTTTTGGTAAGCGCTGGGCCAAGGTTTTTTGAAAGCCAAAAGACTCCCGTTCGGCTGTTTGTTGGCGCCGACGCCAGATTGACCTTTGGTGCCGGAATCCGTTGACCCAGCCTACTACGCACAAAACGAGTGTCAGCGCGGCTTTCGATGGTTCAGCTTGGGTCAGGAAGAGTCGGCCGCTTGGGTCAGTTCTCAATCAGCGCCAACAGCCCCTGGCCAACAAATTCTCTTTGCACTCGTTTCTCTGCCATAAAGGGTTATCTTTGTGGCGTCTTGGCGTCTTGGCGTCTTGGCGCCAACCGCCAACCGCCAACCGCTGATCGTAAGCTGATTTCATCCTCTGCCAGGTAGGAGCGTCGGCAGGGATAAGATGTTCGATGCGCAATGACGCAACCGTAATATCGAGCGGCATCCCGAAAGTTGTAAATGTGGATAGAAATCGAAGCTCCCAATTTTCAATAGCAATCCCGCGCTGGCATTGGCAGCGGTAATGTCCCAGTTGCTGCTGATGACAATGGCTGGCGCAGGGTTGTTGGCTTGCAGGATGTGATTAATCGCGTCGTGTACCACCTCCATCGCTGGAGCGTCGAGCGAAGAGGCGACGTACCGGGGCGCATAGCCTGCCACAACGAATACTGCGTTGCAGAGGTCAAGAGGTACGTCGAGTGCTCTTAGAAGAGCGTGCAGTGTGCCTGGGCTCGCCTTGGCGCGACCTGTTTCGACACAGCTAAGGTGACGCTGAGAAACGCCGACTATTAGAGAAAGATCCAGCTGACTGAGCCCTGCTTGCTGACGAAACCGTCTCAGGTGCTCGCCGGCGGCAGTACCGTCTACGGAATAAGTAGGATGAAAGGAGTGGTGGCTCATGATTCAACTCTGACTGTCCATGTGAAGAGTGTCCATGACCTATCAGGTCATTGTGAGGCCAGCAACACTATCACTACTGTGTAGACGCCACCTACCAAGGAGAAGCACATGGGAGCCGTCTACATTGCACTACCCGTGTTATTGACCTTTTCGCTTTATACCGGCTGGACGCTGCTAATGGCAGATCAGTCGCTTTTCGCCTTTGGCCTCGAGTTAATGTCCCGGCCTGACACCGCGCAAGTCGTAATCGATCTCTACTTGATGGCGGCGCTCGCATGCCTCTGGATGATTAACGACAGCAGACTGAGAGGCCATTCGTTGTTAGGCGTGCTTCCGTACCTGTTGATTACGCTCATTTTCGTTTCCATCGGCCCACTCCTGTACATCGTGTTCAAGGGGGGTGTGGGACAGGATAGGGATAAGCTTTCCTCCCAAAAAAATGGTGATTATTGAGCGTTCAGCAATGCATCCCATACCCTCTTAAGTCACACATGTGCCTGGTCTGTAACGACCGCTTTTGGCCTATTCTGTTGAAAAAGTCGGCCATGGTTTGCGCATCAGAAAAGTACGCGTCCGAGATTGAAATCTTTACTTTTGGCAGAGGCTTCCGGACTCGGATTTCACGTAGCAGCGTGCAAAAAAGGCGTTTTCACCAGTCAATGATCAGGCAGTTTGGACAGACCGACTTTTTCAACAGAATCGGCCGATTGTTGCCTGTCACGACTGACCAGTTCGGTCCGCTTCGGACGGACACAGTGATCACGAGGAACGAACTACTGCCCTGATCGGTAGGCGGGACGGACGCAACAGCCGTGTTCATAGGGATCCAAAGAGTTCGTATAAAATCCGGGTTTAATTAGGATAACCGTAGGGATAAAGATTTTAGAAATCAACAAAATTTCCTTGTAAAACAGTCGGTTAATTTTCTATTCGAGTCCAGGTCGTGGAGCCAGACAGCAAAACCGAAAAGCCCCTGAATCGAAAGGTTCAGGGGCTTTTTTGTGCTTGCCATAAAGTCAAAAGATCGCAGCCTGCGGCAGCCCCTACAGAGGATCGCATCACACACGAATCACCTGTAGGAGCCGCCAAAGGCTGCGATCTCTTGATCTTCCGGCTATAAGCCGTCAGACATGCTCACTGCTTTTCGCATGCACCGCCCGCGGCTCGGCATGCCCATGATCCATCTCCACCACCGGGATCTCATTCCCGTCGCAGTCATGCAGCTTACCTTCGCTGAAGTAATCCCCTTCCCGCAACGCCGCCAGGTCCTGATAACGCAGGACTCGCTCGGTACCGGCTGCAAACACCGATTGCTGATCCGAGTTGCCGGCGGTGAGGTGGTTGAAGGTCAGGTTCAGCACGATGGCCATGATCGCCGAAGAACTGATGCCCGAGTGGAAAATCGTCGCAAACCAGCTGGGGAAGTGTTCGTAGAAGTTCGGTGCGGCGATGGGGATCATGCCAAAACCGATCGAAGTGGCGACGATGATCAGGTTGACGTTGTTGCGGTAGTCGACCTTGGACAGCGTCCGAATGCCGCTGGCCGCCACGGTGCCGAACAACACGATGCCGGCGCCGCCGAGTACGGAGGTCGGCACGGCGGCGATGACCCGCCCCATGAACGGCAGCAATCCGAGCACCACCAGGAACACACCGCCGGTGGCCACCACGAAACGGCTCTTGATCCCGGTCACCGCCACCAACCCGACGTTCTGGGCGAAGGCGCTCTGGGTGAAGGAGCCGAAGATTGGCGCGACCATGCTCGACAGCATGTCGGCGCGCAGACCATTGCCCAAGCGTTTGGAATCGACTTTGGTGCCGATGATTTCACCGACGGCGAGGATATCGGCCGAGGTTTCCACCAGGGTCACCATGATCACGATACACATCGACAGAATCGCGGCGAAGTGGAAGGTGGGCATGCCGAAATGAAACGGTGTCGGGAAGCCGAACATCGGGCCTTGGGTGACGGACGAGAAATCCGCCATGCCGAGGAACACCGCGATGACTGTGCCGATGACCATGGCCAAGAGGATCGACAAACGGGAGATGGTCGCACTGCCGATCTTGCTCAGTAGCAGGACCAGCACCAGCGTCACCGCCGCCAGACCAATGTTTGCCATGCTGCCGAAGTCCGGAGCATGGCTGTTGCCGCCCATGGCCCAACGCGCGGCCACCGGCATCAGCGTCAGGCCGATCGTGGTGATCACAATGCCCGTCACCAGCGGCGGAAAGAACTTGGTGATTCGCGAGAACACCGGCGTGATCAGCAAGCCGATCAGCGACGCGGCAATCACCGCTCCGAGAATCGACTGAAAGCCGCCTTCCCCACCACTGCTGACAATCGCCACCATGGTCGCAACGCCGGAGAACGACACGCCCTGTACCAGCGGCAACTGACAACCGAAAAACGGCAAACCCAGGGTTTGCAGCAATGTCGCCAGCCCCCCTGCAAACAACGAAGCAGCAATCAACAAACCGATGTCCGCCGGTGAGAGCCCGGCCGCCTGGCCGATGATCAAAGGCACCGCGACGATACCGCCGTACATGGTCAGAACGTGTTGCAGTCCGTAAGCCATATTCGCGCCGATCCCGAGATTTTCATCCTCGGGCCGTTGGTGTGAAACATGGGGTGTTTTCATGGCTGGGGGATTCCCTGGTTTTTTGTTGTGCGCACACTGTATTCAACACTCAGGACAACTGTCCATAGAATTGTATACAGTTATTCATCAAGACAAAGAACCAAATAGTCCCGCAATCGTCCGCAGAACCTTAAAGCCCCACCAACTCAGAAAGCTCTGGACGGTCAGATTTTGCGCGTGGGGATTCGGAAATCACAGGCGCCAGAGGAAGTCCATGACTCTCCCCGCACTTGCAACAGGTCGTCCCCCCCTTGATTACAGACGTCGAACTCGTAGCACGATCATCCACACGCTCAGCAATGACATCCCAGATTTGTCGAAGCCTTTTCACATGCAGATCGTCCCTGATGATAGACACCAATGCTTCAGCATGGTCGGAGTGCCTCAGGTCAACCTCGCTATTGGAAAAAAGCCGAAAACGCTCGATGCCTACGTCATTACCCGGATCCGCTGACTCACCGACAGCCAACACCGCCATCAACCGGCTCTTCAATGCAGGGTTATAAATCATTCTTTCCAGATCAAAGATCGTGCGGATGTTCATCTCGCGCAACTTCAACGCCTTTTCGGGGCCTACGGCGAGAATAAGCTGGGCCTGAGCGACCCAGTCAATCACCTCATAGAGCCCATAAGGTGTCTCTACAAAAATCTGAATGGGGTTGATTGTCGCAAGGTTTTGTACGTCCTCGATTTCAAACTCGGCAAGTCGGAACTTCATGAACGCGTCGATCCCCAGAATGACGTCCAGCGGCAATTCTTCCTGAAGTGCCTTGCTGTAACGCGAGACACGCTTCAACCTGGCCCATGGGAATTTGGCGATAATGACATTCATGCATAGCGATGGGTACAACCCGACCAGCAATGCGACCGCTGCGATTCGGCGATCCGTCGCCAAGAACAAGCCACTGTAATAAATAGCGAACATGACAAACAAACCAAATAAAATATGCATTAACGAACGATAAAAGGACACTGGAGACAGATCAAAATTTGCCACCCTACGCAGGAGATATTGAACACTCCACAAATAACCACCCAAAAATGTAAAAGAGAATACCGCCAGAAAGTTCAGATTTTGCGGCGTCTTTTCTATACCGACAGCCCATCCAAAAGCGCCATCTGATTCTATTCCACCAAGCGTCAATAAAACGGCCAAAAAACCGACCGTCGACATCAAGGCGTAGAGAAACACCGGAATCATGTAATAGAGAACCGAATGGGCTTGATCAGCTCGACTCTGGATCTCCGAAGCGGGCCTGTATTTATATTTCACCAATTCAAAGGAAGGGATTATCAGCGGCGTTCCGCCCGCTTTCGTTGCGAATCCGAACAGTTTTTCCAGGTCTGCTACAATTTCGTATCGACTTGCTCGAATATTACTTCTTCCGACAAAAATACCTATCGGAAAAATCACACCAAAAACCACCGCAACAAAGTACGACACATAATTCAGATTGGCCATGATGCGAACCTCCCAGTCTAACTTCCTACCCCGTCCCTATTGCAACATTGCTGGCCTGACTATGTTACGGCATGACTGCTCGACCCCGCCTGTGACAAACGCACCATTGACTGCATCTATAAAAGCGCCCCAACTTAAACGAGCCTGACTTAACTTGTAGTTGAATGCGCGAGGACCGCCAAACAAAACGGAAACTCTTTTATAATATAAATAACCGACATTATGGCAATTTGACATAAGCGCAAACGAAAGCAACTACGCAGGGACAATACAATCGTTTCACCCGATGTTCGCTTCAGCGACATCGGGTCGCGACGGGTATTACTTTCGACTGGTAATTAATTGATTTATAACGCGCTCCAACTCTGGGTGCTGTGGTACGCGTATATCAAACTCACTTTTCAGCAACCCGATCAACTCATCCACATCCGCCACCTGCCGCCGCTCGCTCTCACTGCCCATGCGATGAATGGCAAAACTGCCGTTGTTCAGCGTGCGTCGCCATCCCTCCCCCGTCCGCGCCACCATCAGTTGCGTCACGAAGGGTGATTCGGGATGAGTCGAGACGTACCAGTTGCCGAGGTCATAGTCGATGTCCTCCTGACGTTGCAGGTCGAAGATGTACATCGCTCGCCATTCACCGCAAACGTTGGCGCGCAGGGTATAGCCGTCCGCATGCTGTTCGATGCGATAGGGTTCGTGGGGGGTGAGCTGTTCGGCTTCGGTGTCGAGCATCAACGGTGCGGTGGGCACCATGCCGCCGAAGCCGACGTCGGTGATGTAGCGCACGCCATCAAGGGTCACCAGGCTCAAACGGTGAGTGCGTGCGGTCCACGCGCCTTCGGGCTGGTTCATGACCACGCGGCCGGTGATGCCGCGCGCCTCGAAACCCAGCGTCTGAAGCAAGGCCAGGAACAGGTTGTTGAGTTCGTAGCAGTAACCGCCGCGACCGTCGTGCAGGACTTTCTGCTCGATGGACGGCAGGTCGATGAGCACCGGCTGCCCCAACAGCGTGGTGAGGTTTTCGAACGCAAAGGCACCGGTATGGCGCAGCTGCAATTGCCGCAGGATTTCCAGGGTTGGCGCCGGCGGGGCGTCGATGCCCAGGCGTTGCAGGTACAGGGCAAGATTCGTCAGTCGTGGCTCGCTCATCGCTCAATCCTTATGCAAACCTTCATCATGCAAATCTCAGTAATCAAAATTGACAGGATGGCGTATCCCGATCCGATCTATCCAGAAATTCATCACTGATCCGCTTGGATAGTGTGACCTCACTCCATCCCGCAAGTGAGAGGTGTGCGCTGACGCCAGCACTAAAATCATTCGCCCACTGCCTCCCAACGCCACCATTTTGCGGCTATTGTCGAGACTCCTCACGGAAGACAAAACAATATGCCGACGCGCGATGTTTCAACAGCACTCTTTGAGCACGAGTCGCGGTAGGGATGGCAGTTACCTGCCCCCCCACACAGGTCCGTACGTGCGGAACTACCGCATACGGCTCCAGCCTCAGGTACGTGATGCGAAGCGTTCCTCTGGGTAAGGACGAACGGTTCTGGGCCTTGGTATATAGAGGTCGGCAGGCGTTTACCTACTCGCCGGATCGCAAGGGGCAGCATCCCCGCGCTCATCTCAATAGTTTCAGCGGCATCTTGCAGGCGGACGGCTACGCCGGTTTTGCTCAGCCGTATGCCACGGACACCATTCAGGAAGCCGCGTGCTGGGCTCACGCCCGGCGCAAGTTCTACGACGGCTATAAAGACCAGGCTTCACCGCTCGCCGCCGAGGAGGCTGCTGACCCATGGCCAAAAATGTACGTTTGCTAAAACACGAGCCTGATTTGTTGCTGTTACACATTGAGTTGAAGTGGGTCGAACCCACCATCTGGCGCCGCGTAGCAGTACCCGAAAACATCACGTTGGGCACATTGCATACGGTGATCCAGTTCGCGATGGGCTGGGAGGGCGGGCATATGCATGAGTTTGAAATTGCCGGTGAAAACTACGGCATTCCCGATTCCGATGGATGGGGCCCACGCGTCAACTCGGAAACCCGCCAAACCCTGATCAAAGCGTTGTACGGGAAAAAGACGTTTAGCTATCTCTACGACTTTGGCGACGGCTGGGATCACCGGATCGAAGTCGAAAAGAAACTGCCTGCTGGGGCCTGCCCTCAGGTGCCGTACTGCGTCGACGGCGCCAATGCTTGTCCGCCGGAAGATATCGGCGATGCGCCGGGGTATGCCGAATTTCTTGAAGCGATTGCTGATCCCGATCATCCAGAGCGCGACGACATGGTGGAGTGGCATGGGGATAGCTTCGACCCAACGGTTTTCGAGTGGGAGCGCGCCAATGAGTGGCTGAAGGACATTAAGGTCTGAGTTTCAAGGCGGTGTAGTTCGGACGGTTACGGTACTACAACAGTGTATGAAGCCCAGGAAGTCAAATGTCTCCGGTTTCCCTAACCTTCGCTTCCTACGATTTCTCGCAGCAAAACGCTCGCACAAAAAAAACGTCCCGTACAAGTCGGGGCGTTTGTTGGGCTGGCCTTCAGTGCGTTTTCATATGGCCTGCAAAGCAGCCTTTCGAGTGGGTAGCCCCATCCAATACTTGAGCGTTCCAAAAGGATGTTCAACGGTCTGTCGACGCCCCCTCATCATCGCTGGATCATCTTCTAACCGAACCTGCCATCGCGTCGAATATCGCTTCATGCCCCCAGCGCCTCACACGGCGCTCCTTGCCCGTCGTACACGGCCTCTGCATTGCGCAGGACTGGCAGCCCCATCGTCGGCGACTCAGCGCCGATCTCTTTACGCGCATGGTTCGCCATATTGCTGAGCTGCGTCCGGTCATGACCAACATTGGTCACCTCATGGGCAATGATCATGCTCCGTAAGTGTGTCGGCGCTTCGTAGCGAGCGATCAGGTAGCGGCCCTGGTGACGCGGCCTCGCTCAGCCAGTTGAAGGTAATTGGCTAACATCGCCAGGCCTTGTTGCGTCATCAATGACTCTGGATGAAATTGCACTCCATAGATCGGCAATTCTCGGTGCCGCAGCGCCATGATCTCCCCCGGCATGCCGTCTTCATCCAGAGCATGCGCTGTGGCAACTAATTGGCTGGGTAAGACACCGGCCACTAACGAGTGATACCGTGCCACTTGCAATCCGTCAGGCAGGCCGTCGAACAAGTCACGTCTGTCGTGACGGATACGTGAAACTTTTCCATGAAGCACCTCACGGGCCCTGCGCACCTCACCGCCAAAAGCGGCGGTTATGCACTGATGACCAAGACAGATGCCTAATATAGGCAAACGGCCCGCAAAATGATTGATTGCTGCGAGGGAAATACCCGCTTCGGCTGGAGAACACGGCCCAGGAGAGATAATCAAGGACTCTGGCGCCAGTTCGTCTATTTCTGCCAAGGTAATTTCGTCATTACGACGCACTTCAATATCAGCCCCGAGAACTCCCAGGTACTGCACGATGTTGTAGGTAAACGAGTCGTAGTTATCGATCATTAAATGCATACGCCACCTCCTGGCGTTGCGCGACAGCTCTACACCGGCTGGCTGCAACCCAAACCAACTGGCTTTTCTCTATCGTTTCCTGCCACTCGCGATCTGCTACCGAGTCCTGCACCACTCCGGCGCCTGCCTGAACGTAGAGACGAGCGTCTTGAAGCAGTCCGGTTCGAATGGCGATAGCCAAGTCGGCACGGCCGCTCCAATCCAAATAGCCGATGGCACCGCCATAAACCCCGCGAGAATGGGGTTCCAGTTCGGCAATAATCTCAAGTGCACGCACCTTCGACGCCCCACTCAGCGTGCCTGCAGGGAAAATGCTTTTGAGCAGCTCCAAACCACTGACGTGGTCAGGTATCTGGCCGGTAACAGTAGAGACGATGTGCATGACATGGGAAAAATATTCCACATTCAGCAATTGGGTCACTTGCACACTTCCAACGTTGGCCAACCGACCGAGGTCATTTCGCGACAGATCGACGAGCATCATATGCTCGGCGATTTCCTTCGGATCAGCGAGCAGTTCTTCCTTGAGCCGATTGTCTTCGGCCACCACACTGCCCCTACGGCGTGTACCTGCCATCGGCCGGGTTGTAACCATTTGCTCTTCCTGACGAAACAACATTTCTGGAGATGCGCCGACCACTTGGCAGTCGCCCAGGTTCAGTAAGTAGCGATAGGGTGTGTGACCCAAATCAGCCAAGGAACGGTACAACGCGACGGCGTCTTCTTCGAAAGGAAGGCTCATGCGTTGGGATAAAACGACCTGCATCACATCGCCAGCAGCGATATAGTTCTTGATGCGTGTCACTGCCTTAACAAACGCTGGCTGCGGGAAGGCCGACTCGGCGGCAGGGGTTGTAGCCTCAACCACGTGCCCGCAGGGCGCGGATGGTACGAGCAATGGGCGCAAATGCGCGACTAGTCGGTTGAGTCTGTCTTGGCCGCACTGGTAATCGCCCAGGGCCTTCGGGCTTTCATGCACGATGCAATAGGCCAGACGTGCGCGGTGGTCCAGCACGACCAGATCAGTGCTGATCAATTGCAATACGTCAGGGAGCTGAAAACCGGAGGGCTTGCGGGGTACGCGACGTAAACGAGGCTCGATCAGCCGAGTCGTTTCGAAACCGAAATAGCCGAAGAACCCACCGCTGAAGGAAGGGAGGCCGGGGCACTGCGGTATACGAAAGTCCTTTTGCAGCCTGGCCAGCTCTGCCAACGGATCGTCGCAGTCAATCTTGGCTGACATCTGGCCGTCGCGATACAGGCGCAAGACGCCCTCATCGAGCTCGATTCGTTGACTGCAAGGCAGACCAATCGCCGAGTACGCCTGTTCGAACACGCCATCGTGCCAGTGCCCCGTTTCGAACAGGTAGTCTTGCCCGCAGTTGGCTAACCCTTGGTACAGCGAAAGTGCTTCGACCCCTGGCGGCAACGGCAGGCTCTGCCAAAGCGGAACATGGGTATACCCCGCTTCGCCGTAGGCAAAAAAATCTTCTAGACTCAACATTCTTGTGTCTCCTGTGAATCACGCAATAACAGAGTTGCCTCGTCTATAGGGTCTCGCCCTTCATCGACAAACCAGTCCAAGGTTTATGCAACTAAAACCCTGCCCCTACACTGGAGGGGCAGGGACAGAATTTATTTAAGTGGTGTATCGACGAACTCCGGCAGTTGCTCGATCTGGTCGGAATAGGCGGCAAGCGCGGTATAGCTTTTGACATCGACCAGGTTGGACACCCTGAATTGCGTGAAACGCCAAGCTGCGGCCACAGTCACATCGGCCTGAGACACTTGCGCGGTTGCAAGCCAAGGATTGGCGTGAACCGCAGCTTCTTCCAGAAGTGCCAACGCGGCATGCAATTGCTCGGCGATACGAGTTAGCCAAGGCTCATAGTGATATTCGACCGGCTTGTTGTGCTCATACTCGAGTTGGACAGCTTTTTCGCAAACAGCGAGGCCGAGCCCAATGAGCGAAAGCACCTTTTGATGCTGCCTCGAGTCTTTTGGCATCAAACTGTGTTTTGGTTCGACCAGCGACTCCAGATGATCAAGGATCATCGACGAGTCCATGATCATTTCGCCATTATCGCAAATTAGAGTGGGTGCCTTGACTACCGAATTGATCGCTCGGAATTCATCAGCATCGCGAAACACCGAAATCTGCCGATGCTCATGCTCCACGCCCATCAGCCGTAACGAAATTGCCACGCGCCGAACATAGGGTGATCCCATCATGCCAACAAGTTTCATCACTTTCTCCTAAAGTCTTAATCGTCCGTTTTATCTACCACTCCACTCTGTGCGCCATAAGCGAACAAAGAGTGAAACTTACACACATGATTGCTACAAGCAACTACGCATCTATTCTCGAAAACTCCACCCTTGACCCGTAGAACAAAGATGCTCGCTCTGAAACTGTGTTGACATCGCCTGTCGTAAAGAACTTATTATCTCCCACTCTTGCATTAGAGAAGCGAGGGTTACTTTTTAGGTATTCAACCAGACTCTGTGCGCAAGCATCGGACTGGGAAATTATACGCATTGAGCCCGGGAGCTCCGTTCGCCATATATGCTCAACTATCGGATAATGCGTACATCCCAAAATGCAAACATCTGGAGTTTGCGCAGCGGCATTCAGAAGCGCTTTAACATTTTTACGGATTTCGGCGCGCACTCTATCCTCAGGTGCGTCTTGCTCAATGAGCAAAGCGAGACCAGGGCATGCTTGTTGGTACACGTTTATTCCAGGACGTCTGTTATTGATTTCCACAGCAAAGGCATTTGATTGAACCGTGTGCTGAGTAGCGAAAATGGCGACGCTCTCCACAGGGTAATCAGAGTGATCATGCGTGGCAGCGGATGTCGGATTCCAAGGCGCTCCCGTAATCGCTTCAGCGACAGGTGCGATCACGCCGATCACCCTCCGACCTGGATACACTTCTGGAAGCCACGCCTGCTGTAATTTCCGCAGACTAATTGCCACCGCAGTATTACAGGCGATGACTACCAGTGAGCAGCCATACCTGAAAAGGCGATCAAGGGCGGCTTGTGTCAGATCATGGATATCGTCGGATACATTATTGCCATAGGGCGCGTTTCCATGATCACCCAAATAGACGAATTGTTCATTTTGCAAGACGGATTCAAACGCGCGCATCACCGTTAATCCGCCGCTACCGAAATCAAATACGCCAATCAAAATGAACCTCACTTGAATGCTGGTGATACCAAGCTGTCACAATCACTCAGATCGTTGTCGCAATAGCAGCAGCGACACCGACATATAAAACGCCCGTCACCACACTCATTTGGCGTTTGGTTCGAAAAATCTTCGCCGCATGGCGAGCCAGAAGCATATACATGGAATACACCGACGTAGAAATGAATATTGCCGTCGCCACCAATGCAATGCACTGCGGAACATAAGGCAAAGTCTTATCTATGAATGTCGGAAATAATATTATATTCGTCAATATACCCTTAGGATTTGTGAATGAGACAATTATCGCCCCCGTGAACATTTGAAGCGGTGTACGCTTGCTTGATGTCGCAACAACTACTTGGGAGTGCGAGCGCAACGATTTCAGCGCAAGATAGAACAGGTACGCAACGCCCACCCATTTAAGCCAAAACAAAATGTCAGGATTATTACTGACGAGTATGCCGAGCCCCGAAAGAACAACAACTGCGTGCCCCCCGCTCGCCAACCCGAAACCAACAGCGCCCGGAAATGATTCCTTGAAACCATGATCCAGTGCTTGTGCCATAGAGAAGGCAACATTCGGCCCCGGAAGGATCGCCGCTGAAAGAAATACGACGCAAAACAATATCCAAAGTTGAAAGCCCATACTGCACTATCCCTGTATAAGTGTCGAAGCCCGTATGTTTCCGCACTGACTGAAGTTATTAGTCCGAATCTCGATACCCAGTCACTCAAATGGTTTAAGCAGGCGTTTCTATCCATTTTGGAAGAAACGCTTTGATCCAGGTTGCGACCGCGGAGTCATATAGATGCCAGCCAGCAATATGCTCATCTGCGGGCTTCGTACCAGGCGCTTTGAGCCGTTCGGTACCCCGCATTGCCCAGCGATTGATCGTCTCGTAAGTTACTTCGGGGTGAAATTGCAAAGCGTAGGCGTTACCTGCATATCGATAGGCTTGAACTGGAAAGGTCGAACCTTCGGCGAGCTGCATAGCGCCATTGGGCAAATCGAAGCCTTCGCTATGCCACTGATAGACATGGTCTGGAAAGGGTGCGCATGCGTCAGCGGTTATCTCGTGAGCAGCAGCAAGCGGTGTTATCGGATAATAACCCGCCTCAGTTCCTCCGTTATCGAGTCGGTAGACGCGCGCACCCAAGTGCCGAGTCAGCATTTGCGCGCCTAGACAAAGACCAAGCAATGGTTTCCCTTCCTTCAACGGCTTGGCCAACCAGTTGATTTCTTCGCGAATATACTCGTCGTTGTCATTAGCACTCATCGGACCGCCGAAAACGACCACACCTTCGTACTCCCTCATACTCTGCGGAAGAGGGTCACCAAATCGCGGCCTGCGGATATCAAGCTCGAATCCCAGTTGACGCAGCAGGAAGCCTACTCGGCCAGGCGTAGATTGCTCCTGATGTAAGATAATCAGGATCTTCCGTATTTGACCCATTGCACAACTCCATGTTTTCAGATTAGCAACTTAATCGTGGACTGGTTCAAATCGACGCTGCGAATGGAGGATTCCCGACCCATAGTTCTGCGAAGTTTTGCGCTGCGGGGCCAGACCCGAGAATACGATCAAGTTCAGCTATCTGAAGTCGTCTATGGAAATGAGAGTTGTCGTCGAAACGATGTAGCAACATGGCCATCCAGTGGGAAAACTGTACATCCCTCCACACCTGTTTCAAGGCGATGTCGGAATAAGACAGCAGGAGCTCATCCTTGTCGCTGGCATAAAATTGTTCAAAGGCGCGAGCAAGAATATTAGCATCGGAAACTGCGAGATTAAGCCCTTTTGCGGCAGAAGGCGGCACGATGTGTGCAGCATCTCCCGCTAGAAAGAGCCTTCCCTTTTGCATTTTTTCGGCAACAAAACTTCTAAGCTGCACAATACTTTTTTCGATAATCGTCCCACCATTAACTTTCTCAGGCCTACCCTCTATACGTAATTGCAAAAGATCCCAGATTCGCGAACCAGACCACTCATTGAGATCTTCGTCCGGAGAACACTGCAAATAAATTCTTGAAACATTTGGGGAGCGCATGGTGAATAATGCAAGCCCGGTTTCGTGGCTGGAAAAAATGACATCCTCTGAAATGGGTGACATTTCGGCGAGAACCGCTAGCCAAGCAAAAGGATAGGTGTGCGAAAAGTGGGTAAGAGAGTCAGCGATATGCGGACGACAAATGCCATGAAAGCCGTCGCAGCCGACGACAAAGTCGCACTCTAGAGTCTGTTGTGTGTCGCCGTGCCTAAAAGAAATAGAAGGCGCATTTCCATCGGTATTATGAATCTGAACATCTGCAGCGTCGAACAAAAGTGGGTAATCTGTTTTTAAACGTGCTGCAATCAGATCCTTGATAATTTCCTGTTGGCCATAAATGGTAACCGTACGCCCGGTGAGTGCTTGAAAATCCAATTCGCGCGTCGATCCATCATAATGGAACTGCAACGCAGAATGTATCATTCCTTCAGATTGAATCCTCGACCCAACACCACTTTCAGTAAGAATCTGGACCGTAGCAGGGGTGATCTGGCCTGCGCGACTGCGGCCCTCTACGTAATTTCTTGATCGACTCTCAACAACCACGTTGCTGATATTCATAAGAGAAAGAAGCTGCCCCAACATTAATCCAGCCGGGCCGGCTCCAACGATTGCAACCTTTGTCCGCATGGGTTTGTCCCTCTGAGTTATAAGGTTTTAAGAGAATTCAGCGACAGCTACTGTCCATGACTAATACTCCATCAGCTCTTCGCTGAATGATTTGTTTGCAACCGACCCTGAGATGGCTCTTGGATTTCTGTGCCCGCCTCTCATCTCAAGATCATCGTTTTTTTGAAATTACACCACTCATGTATTGATGTAGATCGCGCAGATCATTAACACTCCAAGCGTGCGGCGGTATCTTTACACCGTTCTCTCGCAAAACTTTTGGAATCAAGTTTCCACTAGGGCGGAGTATTATCGATGACACAATAACGCCCGGATAATCATTTAGTCGCTTCTTGAAAGCGGAGGTTGTAAGGTCAGGTGTTGGAGGATTGCTTTTATTAGCCAATGGCCCGGTTCCTTTGATATCTGCTCCATGGCACACGGCGCACCTCTGCAAATAGAGATTCTTCCCATTGACATCATCCGCAAAGGACAGTGATGTTTGAATAAGTGATAAAACCCCTAGTAAAGCGATGAATGATATTTTCATTTTCATGTGGCCTTGTTGGATAAATTGGATCTGAATCAAGGGTAAACCCCAGCAGTGCCACTGCAACACTCAATTCTCTCGATAACATTTGAACCGAAATTATTCATTAGCAATGTACTCGCGAGAGATCGACTGGCTCACCGACATTGCCCCATAAGCCCTCAAACCACGGTCGTCGTTTTCGCGCCACGGCCAGGCGCAAGACTGGCTTGACGTTTCTTGCATCGTCATCCCACAGGGCGCCCACGGCCAGTACCTGATGGTGAAGCGTGGACAGGGTGTGATGCATCTTCTAACGCACCACTGCATGGCGAAACACGCTCATCAGGTTGCGAGCGGGCATCGACGCCCAGCGCTGCCTCCGTGGCCCAGAAATCGCGTAACACAAACATTACATGCCTCCAATAGACCACGCGTTCAATAATGGTCGAGCGTGCAGGAAATGGTGGTTAATACCTGTTGATAGTGCGCGAGCTACTCAATGTGTCGATATCGATTCATTCCGGCCGATAAAGTTCTTCGCGCATTTCAGAGGCGGAAACGAACGACGTCGAACATAACTAAAAGTTATGTCGTAGATGCTTTCTTCATATCGAGCGATCGCCAGCCGGCGAGGGACTTGCTCGTGCCGAAGACGTAATGACACCTATCGCCAGAACGGCGTTGAGAGGAAACTGATAATGCGCGGAGTGCCTTGGAGGAAAAGACAAGTGGAGGAGAAGACGTATTTATAGCTGCGGTATGAAACATGCCAATCCCTTGAGCGTATATAATTCTATTGATTACAATGAGTACGATCCTTGCTCACGACCAATACCTTCACACTTGTTTCTGGACATGTCAATATCAAAAAAATAAATTGACAAGCTTATTACTAGGAGAGTGTGGACAAAATCAGACCGTAAGTCGACGCACCAGCAATCGCGCTTCTGCCAGCCACACTCAAGCTTCACTCACGCCGTGTAATCGGTGCTGCGATCACCGCGCATGACGTTGAAGGTGGCGATTTTCAGGTTCTTCATGGTCGGTATCCAGTTGTGACCGAGGGCTGCCACGGCAGTTGCCGTGACGAACGAAACAGGCGACTAAAGGTGCGCGCCCTGCTGCGGAAAATATTCCTGCGAGGCATTGAGCAACGGCAGCAACGCATACCTGTCCACCGGACGACTGAGGTAGAACCCCTGCACCTCATGGCACTGATCCGAGATCAGAAAATCCAGCTGCTCCAGCGTCTCGACACCTTCAGCGGTCACCGTCAGGCCCATGGCCTTGCCCAGGTTGATGATCGCCTGCACCACGGCGCGATCATTGCTGCCATTGCCCATGGACGAGATGAAGCGCTTGTCGATCTTGATCCCATCGAACGGATACGTGCGCAAGTAACCCAGCGAAGAATATCCGGTGCCGAAGTCGTCCATGTTCAGCCGCACGCCCAGCTCCTTGAGCGCGTTCATGGTCGCCAGGGCGCCATCGACGTCATTGAGCATCACGTTTTCAGTGATCTCCAGCTCCAGCCGACTGGCGGGCAAGCGGGTCTGAATCAACACTTCCCGGACGTCCTCGATCACATCGCTACGGGCAAACTGCACCGGTGACAGGTTGACCGACACCATCATCGCGCCGGGCCAGGTCAGGGCCGTCTCGCACGCCTCGCGCAGCACCCAACGCCCCAACGGCACGATCAGGTCGGTCTGCTCGGCCAGCGGAATAAATGCATCGGGGCTCAACAAGCCTTGCACCGGGTGCTGCCAGCGCAGCAGCGCTTCGACCGAAACGATCCGTTTGCCATCGACGTGATAACGCGGCTGGTAATGCATCACGAATTCGTTGTGCTTGATCGCCTGACGCAGGTCGGTTTCCAGTTGCCGACGATGCTGGATCTGATCGTTCATGTGCGTTGCAAAGTAGCACCAGGTCTTCTTGCCATCGGATTTAGCCTGATACAACGCGATATCGGCACACCGAATCAGCTCCTGCGGAATATGCCCCTGGCGCCGACTCAAGGCGATTCCGATGCTCGCGCCGATGTGCAGCATGTGATGGTCGTAGTGAATCGGTTGATGCAGGCTGTCGAGCAAGCGCCCGCAAAACCGGTCGATTTCCGCGTGACTGTCCATGCCATGGAGCACCAGCACGAACTCGTCGCCACCCAATCGGGCGACCAGATCAATGTCCCGCGTGCTCTCACGCAAACGGGCAGCCACTTCCAGCAATACCGCATCGCCGGCCGGGTGACCGAGGGAATCGTTGATTGGCTTGAAGTTGTCCAGGTCGATCATCAACAGGGTCAGCGCCGTTGACTGCTCTTTCAGCGCCAGCGCCTCTTCGAGGTAGCGCGCCAGTTTGTTGCGGTTCGGCAAACCGGTCAGGGCGTCGTGCAACGACAGATGCTGGATCTGCGCATGGGCGGCGACCTCATCGGTGATGTCGTTGGCCGTCCCGCGAAAACCCAGTACCGCGCCCTTGCGCCGGATCGGTCGCGCCGACACCCGGCAGACTCGTTGTTGCCCCGACTGATCGCGGTAGGAACAGCGCAAGTGGCTGACAGCCTGCTCTTCATCGAGCTTGTTCAGCCACAGCGACAAGGGTGTGGTATCGCAGTTGAGCAGTTGCCCGATGTTCTGCCCCAGCCACTGCTGATCGGAGAACCCGGTAACAATGCTGAAGCGTCCCGACAAATAGGTGATGCAATGCTGGTCGTCGACTTCCCAGATCCAGTCGGACGCGGCCTCGGCCACGGCACGAAAACGTTCTTCACTGGCCTCCAGCGCCTGGTTTGACAAATCGAGGCTGGTGTAACTGGCATCCACATGCCCGGACGTGCGCAAGACATACCGAAAGAAGTAGGCCGTCAACAACGCCAGAATCAGCAGCGCTCCGCCCAGTGGCGGCAGCAGCGACCAGAGCAGTTGATGACCCGGCTGCTCGAGCCGGGAGACCAGGCTGTAACCGGTGCCTGCGAGTGCGACGGCCGGCAGACCGGGAGCGATGGCGTCGTCGGCCGCCAGGCTCAAGTCATGCAAACCGTAGTCGGCACTCAAGACACTGAGCTTCTCGGGGTTCAATTCGTCGACGTATATCAGCACCGAAGTGCTTGTGGGATCGACCGCCGAACGCTCGTCATTGGGCACGATCGCGGCAGCCGTCAACAGCGCCGGCTTACCCTCGAACAAGGTGTACTGGCTGACGGGTTTGATGAGGCTTTCCTGACGCTGAACCGCCTCAACGAGCGGCGCCATCGATGTCGACAGATAGGCCGCGGCCTCGTCCTGTACCTGAAGCCCGCGCACCACGGCGTATTTGCTTCGCTGAAGATCGACCACGAAAACACCATCGTAGTGGTCCATGGTGAACAGGGTTTTACCCATGTTCTGCTCGACGTAGGCCCACTGCACATCGACCTCACCGTTCAGATGCTCGTAGGCCGTCGTCCAGTTCGCATAACTGGCGATGTAGTTTTTCGTGGCGGTGATGCGGTTTTCCAGGGCGCGCTGGGTATAGAAAGTGGTCTTGGCCAGGTCCTGGGCATCGAGCCGTCCGGCAATACTGAACAGGGCGATCAGCGCGATCAGCACGCCAACGACAAACAGCAGACCGACAACGAATATCAGGTTGCGGGTAATTGGGGTATGGCGCGCAGGTGCGACGGTGGTAACGGCAGACAAATCCATGCATTTATCCTGTCAATCGATCGCCTGATCAGGTGAGACCGACGAGGCCTGGTCTGTCGTGCATGACCGCCAGGCTCTCCACTGACCATAGCAGTCGTGCTCGATCATCGCCCCTGGATAACACAAGTCATTGCCACACTTGAAGAAGTGATCAGAGGGCCATTGCCAATCGACGGCCGCAAACTTCATCGATCCGAACGCATCAGTGCCTCGACGCCCCCTTCCATCGACAACACCGCCGCGCGATTGCGCCCCGAGTGCTTGGCTTGATACAGCGCCGCATCCGCGCGCTCGATGAACATATTGGTGCTGTCGTGCCCCGTCGGCACAAACGAATAACAGCCAAGACTGATCGTCACGCAACCCGTGGGCGAGCCGCTGTGGATGATGTTCTTGTCCATGACGCTGCGACGGATCTGTTCGGCGATTGTCAGCGCACCATGGATGTCGGTGTCCGGCAGCAGCACCGCGAACTCTTCACCGCCATAGCGCACCGCCAGATCGGCTTTGCGGTGACAGCAGCTCTTGAGTGCCCGCGCCACTTCGGTCAGGCAATGGTCCCCGGCCACATGGCCGTAGGTGTCGTTGTAGCGTTTGAAGTAATCGATATCGAGCATGATCAGGCTCAGCGGGCTCGACCGCCGGGCACCGCGCCCGAACTCGACCTCCAGCGCCCGCTCGAACAATCGACGGTTGGCCAGACCGGTCAGGCTGTCGTGGGTGGCGATCAATTCGAGCGTTTTCTGTGCCTTGCGCAAATCCGCCTCGATGCGCTCACCCGCACGCACCTGATGAATGAACACCCAACCGAACAACCCCACACCGAGGACGACCAGAGCGACAATGAGACTGGATTGAATCGCCGTGTCATACCAGTCCTTGAGGATCGCGTCCCTGGACGACGCCGCTGCGACCACCAGAGGATAGGCTTCGAGCTGATGATAGCCATACAGCCGGACGATGCCATCCACCACTGAGTCGATCATGGCGTTACCGGAAGTCGCGTGGGGCAAGAGCATTTGAAAGATCTCCCCTTGAGCCAGCGACGTGCCGATCTGCGACTCCACAAACGGCCGTCGCGCCAGCAGTGTTCCGTCAGTCGACGCCAAAAACATCGCACCGTTGCTATCGATGCTGAAGCTTTTGAAGAACTGATCGAAGTACGACATCTTGATCCCGGCCAGCAACATGCCCTGAAAATTGCCGTTCTTGTCGTTTATCCGTTTGGAGACAGGAATGATCCACTCACCATTCTCCCGACTGCGAATCGCCGGCCCAATGTGCGCCACGGAAGACGCGTTCTGCTGATGGAACTGGAAATACTCGCGGTCCGCCACACCAGGGCCACGGGGCAGATTCTTGAACGAAGTCACAACCCATTGCCCCTGCTTGTCGAACAGAAATATCCCGTGCAATTGATGCAGCGCCTGCACCCGCCGGGCGAAGGTTTTCTGCAAGCGTGGCATCTGGGCAGCGTCGAAACCATCGGTCTGGATCCAGTCCACCAGACTGGTCAATACCAGATCGGCCTTCATGAACGTGTCTTCGGCCTGCTGCGCCATGGCCCGGGTCAGGTTCGACGACGACACCTCGGCCAACGCCAGGTCGTGCCGGCGCGACTGCTCCAGTTGCAGATACAGCAGACCACAGAGACAGAGGCACACCGTCGCAATAAACAGCACCGCCGCCTTGAGCAAAGGCAGCCGCTTCAGGGCACCGCCGGGCACGTGGTGCGGATCGTGAATGGGGATAGGCAAAAGTGAGTCCTGAAAGGGCAAGGCATGGGCAACGGCCCAAAACCCTTAATTTTTGTGAGCGCTAGTCTAATGGGTTGTGCGGGGTAAGCGGAGGATTGGGGGATCAGTGGTCGTGACGCCATGCCTTTTAGCGACTCAATGAAAAACGCTGCATCGATGGAGACTCAATCGACCAGGGGAATTGAGTCTGTCCGTTGGCTTTGGGTCGTGCAAAGCAGCCCCCCCTAAAGGCCCGCTCCCACATGGACTGCACTGAACTGACGGGCATTAACCTCCGATGTTTCACGCCAGTGTTTCAACCCCATGACGCAGAGCAAAACCCGCATGACGCTGAAAGAGCTACGATTAACTGACACCACGACAGGAAATCGAAATGAGTAAAGCAGACGAGCTCGCCGCGAAGCTGAAACAATCCTGGCAAACCAGTGCCGACGCGACCTTCGCCGATCAGGCCATCGACAGCTGGCCCGCCCAGGTCTACGAGCTGTATCACCAGATCGAAACCTGGTTGCAGCCACTGATCGAAGTGGGCCTGAAGCTGCGACGCAATTCCACTCACGTGTTCGAGAGCGCTCCGGACGGTGCGACCTACGATTACGCCATCGACCAATTGCTGATCGAAGGCAACCACCACAGCATCACCTTCGATCCTGTCGCTCGCTTCACCGCCGACGGTGCCGGGCGGATCGAAATCCACGCGACAGGCAAGGAACTCGCCCTGTTACGCACCGTGAACGAACACGGCGAGACACAGTGGTGGCTTCAGGCAATCGAGCAATCCGGACAGCAACCGGATGCGATTGCACTGACGGAACACAATTTGCTGCTGGCTGTGCAAGAAGGCTTGGGGCTTTAAGGCCTACAACTTACTCTGCTCCGCTGCCACCGAGGGAGGCGCCGCTCGCCTCCCGTCCAGCGCCGGCCGCTCCGAAGGCCGATTCAACGCCCGCAATACCGGGGAATCGTACCCATACACATCGGGCTTGAATGTCAGGCGTCCATCAAGACTCAGGTCCACCGTCCAGTAGGCCAACAGCACCGGCACTTTCACCGGGAGTCTGATGTTCTCTGTCTTGCCGCTGGCTAACTGCTTTTGAATCCCTTCGCTGTTCCAGTGAACCGGATCGTTGAACAACAGCTCCACCAATTGCAGAGGGTTTTCTACCCGAATACAGCCGGAGCTGGTCGCGCGATTGGATTTCGCGAACAACTCGCGATGCGGCGTGTCGTGCAGATAAATCGAATACTCATTGGGAAAACGAATCACCACCTGCCCCAGCGAGTTATCCGACCCCGCATCCTGACGCAGGGTAAGGCCGCGCGGGTTGTCCCAATCGACAGTCGACGGATCGAGCACATTGCCATCTCGATCGATCACGCGAATCCGGCTTGCCTCAAGGTAGCCAGGATTGTCGCGAATCTTCGGCAGCATGTCCTTGAGCAGAATCGTCGGTGGCACGGTCCAGGTGGGATTGAACGTGATGTAGGTGATCGCGGATTGAAAAATCGGCGTGCTGCGAAACGGCTTACCAACCTGCACCCGTGAGCGCCAGATCGGTTTGCCATCGCGATAGAACGCGACTTTGTACCCGGCGATATCGACAACAACGAAGGTGCCTTGAAGTTTGTACAGCAGCCACCGAGCTCGCTCCATGTTCACGCGAACCTGGTCGATGCGTGCCTCGACCGACACATTCAGTTCCGCGAGTGTCGCTGGCCCCGCGACACCGTCCGCCCCAAGGTATTGCTCGGCTTGATACTTTTTCACCGCTGCGGTGACGGTGTCGTCGTAGTCGGTACGAGCAGTCGCTTGCGCGAGATAACCGCCCGCCGCCAGACGGGCTCGCAACTGCGCGACCGAGGCGTCGTCCATGCCGGGCCTGAGCGTTTGCCCTTCCGGGATCTTTGGCCAACCGCCCCTGTCGCGAACCTTGCGCAGTTGCGCCAGGCCCTGTCGCAAAGTGCCGTAAACCGCTTCTTGAGGCGGCGCCTGAGCGAAGGCGCGCGCAATGTCATGGCTGTCGAGGGCGGCTAAAAATTTGTTGACGCCCTCCCGAGGATCGACGCCAACGGGGTCGAAGTTCCAGTGGATGTCCAGCCGCAAAGGGTCGACCTTGCCGCGCCGCAACTGCAGCAGCGCCGTGATGAACGTCTGGGTGGCGGAGATATCAAAAGCTGCCCGTTGCCCGGGGGTTGGGGTGGTTGTCTGCATCAACGCGTGGGCCTCGGCCAACTCGGCGATCTGGAAATCCGCGGGGTTCAGGCCATCGGTCTGGGTATCGCCCAAGCTTTTCAATAACAGGGCGACATCGTCATCGTCCGTCCAGGCGGCGCGATAGCCACGATGACTATAGAAATCCATCACCACTCGGTTCACATCAACGCGCTGATGGCCCGGTGACGTGAGCAGCGGCGGAAACGCCGAACTCAATGGCGCCAATTCAGCCTGAATCGCTTGGCCGACATAATCGCCGGGTGCCGCTTCAGCCGCAGCGCTAACAGGAGATACCGGCTCAATCGGCGAAGTTTGTGCGATCGCCGTGCCGCTTATCAGAAAGCCCATAAAGAAGATGCGGCTTATGACGAATAACCTTGTTAACTGCCCCATGGATAATCCTTAATCTCCCGTTTTCAACCGGCTAGCGTCGTGCGCGCTGCTAGACTCGAAATATTCAGATGAGACTTGCATATGGCCCCACACCGCTTTGGCTGCTTAATGACGGCCCTGCTGCTGACTGCATTTTTTACATTACCGGCAGCCTACGCCGATTCGCTTGAAGCTGCCTTGGTCAAAGCGGCCCCTGATGCCAACGCCAAGGTCATTGCCCTGGCCGTACGCGCCTTCCAATGCAGCCGAGCCCAAGACGCGGTCCCGGTGCAGAGACTCGCGGTGATCGATTATTCCCTGCCCTCGACCGTGCAACGTCTTTGGGTATTCGACCTTAAACAACGCAAATTGTTGTTCCATGAACTGGTCGCCCATGGCCGCAACAGCGGCGAGAACATGGCCAGCCAGTTCTCCAATCAGAATGCCAGCTACGCCACCAGCCTGGGTTTGTACCGCACCCAATCCAGCTACGTCGGGCAGAACGGTTATTCCCTGCGCATGGAAGGTCTGGAACCGGGTTTCAACGACAACGCTTTCGAGCGAGCGATCGTCATTCACGGCGCGCCTTACGTCAGCCCAGACCTGGCGCGGGCCAATGGCCGGATCGGCAGAAGTCTCGGTTGCCCGGCCGTGAGGCCTGCGATTGCGCATCAGCTGATCGACTCGATGAAAGATGGGCAGTTGTTATTTTCTTACTATCCGGATCAGCGCTGGTTGAAGTCTTCTTCGTATATCAATTGTGGTAATGCCACCGTGGCGGATTCGTCCAGGTCCAACAGCAGTCCTTGAACATCGTGTGAAACTGTCAAAACTGTAATCTTGACCTCAGCCTGCTGAAAGGCACCGCCCGTTAGCCTTCTCCTCATCAAGCTCTCTGCCCTCCGCTCAGGATGGACCTGAGGGCTTCATCAAGCTGACCGGACGGGATAAAACGGCATGCATTCCAACACCTCAAGACGCACCTTCGTGAAGGGCCTGGCCGCTGGCGGGGTGCTCGCTGGCCTCGGACTGTGGCGCACGCCGGTCTGGGCGGTCACCAGCCCCGGCGAACCGAATGTGCTGGCCGGTACCGACTTCGACCTGTTCATCGGCGAAACCCCGGTCAACATCACCGGCAACCCTCGAACCGCGATGACCATCAACGGCGGCATTCCCGGCCCTCTGTTGCGCTGGCGTGAAGGTGACACCGTCACGCTGCGGGTGAAGAACAAACTCAAGGACAGCACCTCCATTCACTGGCACGGCATTTTGCTGCCGGCCAACATGGACGGCGTGCCGGGTTTGAGCTTTCACGGCATTGAACCGGGCGGAATGTACGTCTACCAGTTCAAAGTCCGGCAGAACGGCACTTACTGGTACCACAGCCATTCGGGCTTTCAGGAACAGTCCGGGGTTTACGGGCCGTTGGTAATTGATGCCAAGGACCCGGAGCCTTTCCAGTACGACCGCGATTACGTGGTGATGCTCACCGACTGGACCGACGAAGACGCAGTCGGCCTGATGAAAAAACTCAAGAAACAATCGGACTACTACAACTACAACAAACGGACGGTGGGGGACTTCATCCACGACGTCAGCGAGAAAGGCTGGGGCTCGACAGTCGCCGATCGCAAGATGTGGGCCGAGATGAAGATGAACCCTACCGATCTGGCCGACGTCAGCGGCGCCACCTACACCTACTTGATGAACGGCCTGGCGCCGAACATGAACTGGACGGGCCTGTTTCGGCCGGGAGAAAAGTTGCGATTGCGCTTTATCAACGGCTCGTCGATGACCTACTTCGACGTGCGTATTCCGGGCTTGAAAATGACCGTGGTCGCGGCGGATGGCCTGCACGTCAAACCGGTGAGCGTCGACGAATTCCGCATCGCGGTGGCGGAGACGTTCGATGTGATCGTCGAGCCGACCCAGGACGCCTACACCCTGTTCGCGCAATCGATGGATCGAACGGGTTATGCGCGAGGCACCCTGGCGGCGAAGGCCGGGTTGTCGGCGCCGGTTCCAGCGCTGGATCCGCGACCGCTGGTGACCATGGATGACATGGGCATGGGCGGCATGGATCACGGCAGCATGGGCGGCGACATGGCGGGGATGGATCACGGTGCCATGCAAGGCATGGACGGCGGCGACATGCAGGGCATGGACAGCATGACCGGAATGGATCACAGCAGCATGGCCATGGGTGGCATGGCCGGTATGCAATCCCATCCCGACACGGAAAAAGACAACCCGCTGGTGGACATGCAAGCCATGAGCACCGTGCCAAAACTCGACGACCCGGGCATCGGCCTGCGCGACAACGGCCGTCGCGTGCTGACCTACGCCGACCTGCACAGCACCTTCGAAGACCCGGACGGCCGCGAGCCCGGCCGCACCATCGAACTCCACCTCACCGGCCACATGGAGAAGTTCGCCTGGTCGTTCAACGGCGTGAAGTTCTCCGACGCCGAACCGCTGCGACTCAAGTATGGCGAGCGGGTTCGGGTGGTGCTGGTCAACGACACGATGATGACTCACCCCATTCATTTACACGGCATGTGGAGCGACCTCGAAGACGAGAACGGCCAGTTCATGGTGCGCAAACACACCATCGACATGCCACCGGGATCAAAGCGCAGCTATCGGGTCACCGCCGATGCGCTCGGCCGCTGGGCCTACCACTGCCATCTCCTGTACCACATGGAAATGGGCATGTTCCGTGAAGTTCGCGTGGAAGAATAAGGCGCTCCCCATGACCAGACTCACTCCGCTCTCTTTGGCCCTCGTTACCGTGGGCCTGACGCTCTCTTCGGCCATGGCCGCCACCGACGACATGCAGGGCATGGACCATAGCCAGATGCCAGGCATGGATCACAGCCAAATGCAGAGCATGGACGATGGGCAAATGCAGCCCGCCGCGCCGACCCAAAGCCGCACGCCGATCCCGACATTGACCGACGCCGACCGCGCCGCCGTATTCGTCAGCCCCGCCGGCCATGACATGCACGACAGTGCGCTCAACTATTACTTCCTCGCCGACAAACTCGAATGGCAGGACGCCGACGACGGCAGCGCATTGGCGTGGGATTTGTCCGGCTGGATCGGCGGCGACATCGATCGCCTGTGGTTGCGCTCCGAAGGCGAACGCGTCAACGGCAAAACCGAAGACGCCGAAGTCCAGGCCCTGTGGGGTCATGCCATCTCCCCGTGGTGGGACGTGGTGACTGGCGTGCGCCAGGACTTCAAACCCGGCGACCCGCAAACCTGGGCCGCGTTCGGCGTGCAAGGCATGGCCCTGTACAACTTCGAAACCGAGGCCACCGCGTTCATCGGCGAAGGCGGCCAGACCGCTGCACGGCTGGAAGGCGACTACGACATCCTGCTCACCAACCGGCTGATTTTGCAGCCGACCGCCGAGCTCAACGTCTACGGCAAAAACGACCCGCAACGGGGCATCGGCTCCGGGCTGTCCAACACCGAAGCCGGGCTGCGGCTGCGCTATGAAATCCGCCGGGAATTCGCGCCCTACATCGGCGTGACCTGGAACCGCACCTACGGCAAAACCGCCGACTACGCCAGGGACGAAGGCGAGGACCGCAGCGAAGCCCGCCTGGTCCTCGGCGTTCGGCTGTGGTTCTAAACGCTTCAACTCAAAACCTAAAAACCAACCGCTTGAAGCGGTAAGAGGCCTTGCATGCGCATCATCAAAACCACTGCTGTCGTCATCGCACTTTCCACCGGGCTGCTCATGAGCGCACTGGCTCAAGCCCACCCGAAACTGCTCTCCTCCACCCCGACCGAAGGCTCGGATGGTGCGGCGCCGAGTAATATCGAACTGCACTTCTCCGAAAACCTCATGACCCAATTCTCCGGCGCCAAACTGGTCATGACCGAAATGCCCGGCATGGCCCACTCCCCCATGCCCATGAAAGCCAAAGTCTCCGGTGGCAGTGACCCGAAAACCATGGTCATCACCCCGCTCTCGCCCCTGCCCACCGGCAGCTACAAAGTCGAATGGCGCGCCGTGTCTTCGGACACTCACCCGATCACCGGTAATGTTACGTTCAAAGTGAAGTGATTGATGAGCGACTCGGTCGGCATTGCCCTGCGGTTTGCGTTGTATGTGGATTTGATGCTGTTGTTTGGAGTGGCGCTTTTTGGGCTGTACAGCCTTAAAGGGCAGGAACGGGTGTCGGGAGCAGTGTTGCCGTTCCGGTCGATATTGGCGGGAACGGCGGTGCTTGGCGCGGTGTTGTCCGTCGCCAGCATGGTGATGATGGTGAGCGCCATGAGCGGGGAATCGGACTTTGCCGAGTTGCGTCCGCACATCGAGATGATGGTGTTGGAGACGGACGTCGGGTTGGCCTGGACGGTTCGCGTCGTTGCGCTGGTTGTCGCTGGTTTAGCGGTGATGCTCCGTGCGCCGGGTGTCGGCTTGTTGGTCGCCGTTTTTGCCGGCGGCATCGCCCTCTCCAGCCTGGCCTGGAGCGGGCATGGGGCGATGGATGAAGGCAGTCGTCGTTATTGGCATTTCGCAGTGGATATTCTGCATCTGCTGGCGGCGGGGGCTTGGCTTGGGGCGTTGATGGCGTTTGCGTTGATGGCGAAAATCAACGCCCTACAAACTGAAGTGCGCCTCCGGTTGTTGGTCCGCGCTGTTAATCGGTTTGAGGTTGTTGGCGCGGCCATCGTATTGGTGATCACGGTAACGGGGGTTGTGAATTATCTGTTCATCGTTGGGCCGAAGCTCGATGAGGTGTTTCTCAGCACTTACGGGATTTTGCTGTTTATCAAAGTGATGCTGTTTGCCGGCATGCTGGTGCTCGCCGCGTTGAACCGGTTTCACCTTGGGCCGTTTTTGCAGCGATCGTTGCGGGACGGGCAATACGCGGTCGCCGCCAATGCGCTGCGGCGCAGCGTGGTGGTGGAGCTGGCAGCGGCGGTGTTGATTGTGGGGTTGGTGGCTTGGCTGGGGACGTTGAGTCCGGAGATGGACGCACTGTAGAGAATGTATATCTGCAACATCCGATGACCGGCCAGGCAGTCGGTGGACAGGAAGAGGGTCCTTTACTAGCGTCTAACCACACCAGATTTCAAGCCAAAGGGTTCAACACCCAAGCGCCAAGGTGAAAAAGCGGCGCAATTATCGAAAGGAGTTCGAAAATGGCTGAAGTAATGAAAGTAGTGGATGTCGACTTAAAAATACTTAAATCAAACCCACCGCAGCTACACATATCGGCAATTGGCTTGGTGAATTCTGGTGGATGGACAAACCCGAGACTGGAGCCACGGGTTTATATCCAGTTCCCGCCTGACGGCATTCAAGACTTCGATTTTGTTGCTGATCCGCCCCAAGGGGCTGCTATACAGGTCATCCTTCCCATTGACGCATCAAAACTTTGGAAAGAGCCGCCACTCGATAAACTCAAGGGAGTAAGAGTCCACTCTGCCAGCAACTCGATTGAAGCGCATCTTAAGAGTTCGAAGTCCGTGGCTTGTGGATAAACAACTCATGTGAAGGGATACGTGTCGGGCCTTGCCTGACACGTATCGCGCATTGGAATGATCGGGATGCTGGGACACTGGAGAAGCGCTTTCACTCCACTGATTCCCGCTTGCCCCCTCCATCACAAAAGCCTGATAACCATAAAAAGCACAATGATGCTCTGTGGGCGTCGTTTGATATGGATCAACAACGCCCTCCAACCGTGGCGTAAGTTCAAGATCACTCCCTCTAACGGGAACACGACATACTCTGGTTCGCAGCCATCCGACGCTGCCGATCCGCGCTATCACTGTGGAGATCGCCATGCACATCTACATCAAACCCCTCCTGGCCGCTCTGCTCATGAGCGGCCCATTGCTGGCACTGGCTACCGAATACCCCGAAACGGCGCCCGCCGCCCCCGCCAATGACGCAGCCCAAACCATGCCCATGCAAGACAAGGCCATGAGCGAACAGATGAAGAAAATGCAGGCAGCTCACGACAAAATGATCGCCGCCAAAACTCCGGTCGAACGCCGGGCGGCGATGCAGGAAGCCATGACTACGATGAGAAACAGCCTCGGCATGATGCATGACAATTGCCCAGGTATGGGTATGGGGATGGGCAAAGGCATGTCCGGCGGCAAGAACGGCTCGGATACAGCGATGATGGACATGATGATGAAAATGATGGATCAACAATCCAGCATGATGAAGATGCCGATGGGTCAATAAACATCACGCCATAGCCCCCCCGTCGCGGAGGTTCGCACTGGCCGGCATGGCAGGACGCCCCTCAGGACACTTACCTCAGGACGGAGCTAGTCACATGAACCATTCATCGCCCTCGACGCCGCCAGCCCCCTCTTTCTGGCGCAGCAAACCCGGCATCGCGCTGGGCATGCTGCTGGTGATCGGGATGTTCTACCTGGCTCGTGAGCACTACGGTCATATCTACCCGATTCTGCCCTACCTGATTCTATTGCTGTGCCCGCTGATGCACCTGTTCGGGCATCACCACGGCGGCAGACACTGACCCATGCATCGCCATCTGGATCACCTCAAATCACCTGCTTTGGCGCAGCAGGCAGCGGAGCCGACGACCGAAAAAGTGTACACCTGCCCCATGCACCCGGAAATACGCCAGCGCGGTCCGGGGACATGCCCCAAGTGCGGCATGACCCTTGAGCCGGTGTTGCCCGAACTGGAGGAGTCGGACAACCCTGAGCTCGCGGACTTTTCCCGACGTTTCTGGTGGACCCTGCCGCTGACCCTGGCAGTGACCGCGCTGGCGATGGGCAGCCATGGCTTGAGCCTGTTTCACGGCGCCACACAGAACGCGGTCGAACTGGTGCTCGCCACGCCCGTCGTGCTTTGGGCCGGCTGGCCGTTCTATGTGCGTGGCGCGCGCTCCGTCATCCAGCGCAGCCCCAACATGTGGACGCTGATCGGCCTGGGCACTGCGGCAGCCTTCCTCTACAGCCTTGCCGCCACCCTGACACCCGGCCTGTTTCCAGCCACCTTCATGATGGACGGCCGGGTTGGCGTGTACTACGAAGCAGCGGCGGTAATTATTTCCCTGACGCTGCTCGGACAGATGCTGGAACTCAAGGCGCGCTCGCAAACCTCGGCCGCGATCAAATCACTGCTCGGCCTGACGCCCAAGACCGCGCGCCGGATCAACGCCGACGGCAGCGAAGCAGACATTGCACTGAGCCATGTGCACAGCGGCGACACCTTGCGCGTGCGCCCCGGCGAGAAAGTCCCGGTCGACGGTGTGGTGCTGCAGGGCGAAAGCGCGGTGGACGAGTCCATGCTCACAGGCGAGCCGGTCCCCGTGATGAAACGGCCTGGGGACGGGCTGATCGGCGCCACCCTCAATACCCACGGCAGCCTGGTGATGCAGGCGCAGAAAGTGGGCCAAGCGACCGTGCTCGCGCAAATTGTGCAGATGGTGGTCCAGGCACAACGCTCCAAGGCCCCGATGCAACGGCTGGCAGACGTGATTGCCGGCTACTTCGTCATGGTAGTGATCGCCATTGCCGCGCTGACTTTTGTCGGATGGGGGTTGTGGGGGCCGCAACCTAGCTGGGTGTTCGGCCTCATCAATGCAGTGGCCGTGCTGATCATCGCCTGCCCGTGTGCCCTCGGTCTGGCCACACCCATGTCGGTAATGGTCGCCACCGGCAAGGCGGCCGGCAGCGGCGTGCTCTTCCGGGATGCGGCGGCGATCGAGAACCTGCGCAAGATCGACATCCTGATCGTGGACAAGACCGGCACCCTCACCGAAGGTCGTCCGGCGTTCCACAGCGTCGAACCTGCGCCCGGTTACAATGCTGACGAGGTACTGCGCCTGGCCGCCAGCCTTGACCAGGGCAGCGAACACCCGTTGGCCCATGCCATCGTCGAACGTGCTCGCGCCAATGGCTTGGTGTTGAGCACACCGCAGACGTTCGAGTCGGCGTCAGGGATCGGCGTGCGCGGCCAGGTCGACGGGCACAGTGTTCAACTGGGCAACACCGCACTGATGGCGGAAGCCGGCATCGCCCTGGAAACCCTGCAACCCCACGCCGAGCAACTGCGCAGCGACGGAACCAGCATCATGTACCTGGGCGTGGATGGCGTGCTCGCGGGGTTACTCGCCGTCGCCGACCCGATCAAATCCACCACCCGGCTGGCCGTAGAGCGTCTACAGGCCAATGGTGTGCAGGTGATTATGGCAACCGGAGACGGCCTCACTACCGCCCGCGCCGTCGCCCGCCAACTGGGTATCGAAGACGTCCATGGCGAGGTCAAGCCGCAGGACAAGGAGCGCCTGGTCGCCGGATTGCAGGAACGCGGGCACCGTGTGGCAATGGCCGGCGACGGCATCAACGACGCCCCGGCCCTGGCCCGTGCCGACGTCGGCATCGCTATGGGCACCGGCACCGATGTCGCCATGAACAGCGCTCAAGTCACCCTGGTCAAGGGCGACCTGCTCGGCATTCTGCATGCCCGCAAGCTGTCGGTGGCAACCGTGCGCAACATGCACCAGAACCTGGCTTTTGCCCTGGCCTACAACGCCATGGGCATCCCCCTCGCCGCCGGGTTGTTCTACCCATTGACCGGGCACCTGTTGTCCCCGTTGGTGGCTGCACTGGCCATGAGCGTGAGCTCTGCCTCGGTGGTGTTCAACGCCTTGCGCCTGCGCCGAGCCGCGATTGACTGAGCACATTGAACCAGAGCCGGGGAGCATCACATTCAGCGTGGATGACAGCCAAGAAGCGCTTTCACTACACTGATCCCGCCTTGCCCTACTCCATCACAAAAGCCCGAAAACAATGAAAACCATAAAAAGCACAATGCTGCTCGGTGGCCTGCTGGCTCTATCCTGCGGCGCTCAGGCAGAACAGAGCCCTTCGCACCTGGACACCGTCTTGCAACAAGGCCAACTTCGCGTTTGCACCACAGGCGACTACAAACCCTATACCTTCAAAGGTGAAGACGGCGAATACTCGGGAATCGATATCGCCATGGCCCGCTCACTGGCCGACAGCCTGGGCGCGAAGGTTGAGTGGGTCCAGACCACCTGGAAAACCCTGATGCCCGACATGCTCGCGGGCAAATGCGACATCGGTGTCGGCGGCATCTCCGTCACCCTGGAACGCCAGAAAAAAGCCTTCTTCAGCACCACGCTGGATGTCGACGGCAAAATCCCGCTGGTGCGCTGCGAAGATCAGGCGCAATACCAGACCATAGAACAAATCAACCAGCCTTCGGTTCGCCTGGTCGAACCAGCCGGCGGCACCAACGAGGCTTTCGTTCACGCCTTCCTGCCCAAAGCGCAACTGCAGCTTCACGACAACGTGACCATCTTCCAGGAACTGCTGGACAAGAAAGCTGACGTGATGATTACCGATGCGTCGGAAGCGCTGTATCAGCAGAAACTCAAACCGGGTTTGTGTGCGGTTAACCCGACGCAATTTATGCAGTATGGGGAGAAGGCTTACTTGCTGCCGCGTGATGACATTAGCTGGAAGTTGTATGTCGATCAGTGGCTGCACTTGGCTAAGGTGACGGGGAGTCACCAGAAAATTTTGGGTCAGTGGATCGCGACGCCAGAGGCTAAATAGCCCATTAGTTGCCGCTACACACTTCCTGTAGCAGCTGGCGAAGCCTGCGTCCGGCTGCGCAGCAGTCGTCGTCGTCGTCGTCGTCGTCGCGGAGCATCAGGCAGATCACGCAACGGCGAAAATACCCAAGCCGTTACGTCATTCCTCAGTCGTGCAGCAAACCTGAGCTGTACTCATTAAAGCTGTTCCCGATCGCGCTCCCACCAACGTTCACCTTGTTGGCACCATGGCCATCGAATGATTGGCAGCCTTCTGAAAAACACGTGCTGGTGCTCACACCCGAACAGGCGCTCAAGAGCAAAGCACCGGTGATCAGCATGGCTTTGAAGAGGTTCGAGATCATTTTTCTGTTTCCTGTAGGGTGGAAGCATGGCGACAGGTGGTCATCCTATACCGCAAAATCGCCAAACTTGATGAAACATTGATGAGTGACAGCGTTTGTTCAGCATCCTTGTTTTTTCTGAAGCGACCGCTCGTTTGTGTCCGCTCAATGGCGGCTTTGTGCGGGAGACCTTCGGGTCTGCCGGGTTCCCGGTTACCCGGTCTTGCAGTCCCGCGCACAGCTGCCACCGCGTCGATTTGGGCGCTGCTTTTTCCTTCCGTTTTCGCTGGCGGAGATCCAGCAGATCAAATAGTGCATATAAACATACACTTGATATTTCAATTTTTTCCAAGGGCGGCAAAATTCCTGGGGTGAGAGCTTTTTGCTCGCCTATACTAAAAAGGTTAAATAGCGTAGGCGAATGCGTTTGACAAGATATTGAAACTATTGAACTTTAAAAGTTTAGGTATCCTTCGGAGTTACTGGTTAAAAACATCTTTCTGTGATGATTCGGCGTCGTGACGAGGATTTGATATGAACGTCCTGTTGAAAGAACTTCTGGCCTATCATCATGAAGTGGCTATGAAAATCACTCAGATCAAAGAGTTGCTGAGAAAGATGAGACATGAATCCGATGGGGCTGATGACTGTAAGCTGTTGTTCAAGATGCTGGAAGCCTTGCATGGTGATGCAGAGCGACACCACCATGAAAATGAAGAGCTTATTCGGCTGGCCTTGCTAGAAACTGAGGCGCCGATCCACCAACGGGTCAAGGATATCGAGCGAGATCATCAGGCATTTGGGCGCATTGCTGGACAGCTGAAGATGTTGGAGGACACAACTCAGGAAACGAGAGTAATTGCAGACACTATCGATGACTTCATTAAAAAATATTACGATCATATGGACGCTGAAGAAAATATTTTCTTTCCGGCGGCAGATAAGTGGCTGTCAGACGACCAGTGGCAGGAAATCAAGAATCAATGGCATTAATTGGAGGTCGCCGTATACCTTCAAAATTTAGCTACTACTTAGTACTGACCTCACTAAGTAATTAGGCGGACACCACGTATTAACTTACAGGGGTGTCCGTGTATCGGCGGCGCCTCATTGCAAGTCCCTTCGCTTTGGCGCCTGTTTCACGATTGGCCGATTGCCTGCTGAGTTTGTTTTTGGCGATTGAACCGGTGACACGCTGATGTTTGCGACCCTTTGCCGAATGCCTGATGCAGTACAAATGGATGAAGTGCGGAGCGCTTTGGGTCATCTCGATCCGACCTAGTGATTTCGGTGAGGACGATGCCAGGGCATAGAGGTTTTTAACCGGTAGCCAAGTGTGTGCGTCGTTGCGGTAGAGGTCCCGGTTACGCACTCGCCCCACGTAATACCAGCCTTGCGCCTCGACGACTTTGATCCATGGCCGGCGAAAACCTGTATCAGCTACAAGGATCGGAACACCGTCTTTGGGGAACATTTCGGCCAGCGTTTGCAGCAACCGTTTTTGATATTTCGGACAACCCTCGCGCTCATGAACGCTCTCGTAAATGGGGAACGAACGTCCTGCCAAAGGAATGGCCGCGCGCAACAAAAAGAACTCTCCAGCCGCATCGATCGGTGACCAATCGACCAGGATCAATGGATGTCTCAGCGACCCCAGCAAGGCTCGCAACATGACCCAGTAAAACAGCGAGCGCTCAGTTTGCAGATATCGATTACCCAGTAACCGATCGACTCGTTTGATGGCGTGTTTGGGGTAGGCCTTGCCTGACATGAATCGGCCAAGCCCCGTCAGAGTGAGCCGACGCCCTTGGAGTAATGCGCTGACACAACACATCAACGTTTTCAGACGACGAGAATGGACAGTGGACAGTGGGAAGTGCTTGGGCGAGCGCGCTGTGTAAGAATCGGATGGCCTGCATAAGATCGGGGTCTTGTTTTTGTGTGGTGCAATACAAGCTGCCGACCCATGCAGGTCTCTTCAATTCCTAACTTCTTGATTTATCGTAAGAAAAATCGGGGATTTCTCAGGGGCAGACTTCTTTTCTCAGCCATTTAAAAAAAGGGACCAATCTATCTACTCACTACCTTTTACACGCGCCTTTCAGTGAATATCAAGCGAAAAAACCTGAAAATGAGTGTATGTATTCTCATACTCATGAACAATAAAGCTGGCCATTTCCGAGTGCAGGTCGACTTCTTCGTTATAGCTCCCGTTGTTGGCATCATAAAATCGTCCTGAACGACGATTATAGGCAACAACATGCCCTCTATCTCCAGCAACTAAAGGATTCTGTAACCACACAATACTTTCATCGTACAAGGCAAGAGTAAACGCGGCAAAAAGATTGCCAAACGATAGAGCACTGGCCGGCACAGGCACCACCTGGTTAATATTTGAATATAATGCTTGGGCCATCGCAACCAACGTTTGCAGCGTAATACCACCGCCAGCCATCATATTACCTGCATTTTGCATTTGATTTAATCGGTTGGCACTTCCAGGCCCATACGCAGCCAATGCACTATCTGCGACAGATTGAAACATTACATCTTCACAGTCGTTTGCTAACCAATGGATCGATAGGGAAAAACAAACACCCATATTATTCGGCGCAGGAAGCGGACCAATAAATAACGCTTGGTTGCAGGGTTGAACCTCAATCATCTGATAGCTCCTTTATCATCAAGCATGCGTCCTGCTTTACATTACTGCTGCGCCTAAAGCTTCATTATCCAAATCAGAAAATGTCAATTTGACACCCTCAGTGCCTTGAGGCTAGTCAGAAACTCGGCATTTTCAAGATCATGCGAGAGCGAGGACAAAAAATATTTTTCGCCTATCCCAACGCAGTTCGATGGCCTTACAGCCCCCTCCTCCGCCCCAACACACATTCCTGATAAACTCCCACTCCTCGCCTCACACACCCAGATACCCAATGCTCCCATCATTTGCTCCAAACTCTGTGCCAGCCCTCTCCCGCCGCTTTAGCGTGGCACCCATGATGGATTGGACCGACCGCCACTGCCGCTTTTTCCTGCGCCTGCTCTCCAAACACGCCCTCCTCTACACCGAAATGGTCACCACCGGCGCGCTCCTCAACGGCGATCACGACCGTTTTCTGCGTCACAACGAAGCCGAACACCCGCTAGCTCTCCAGCTCGGCGGCAGCGTTCCATTGGACCTGGCCGCCTGCGCACGCATGGCCCAGGACCACGGCTACGACGAGGTAAACCTGAACGTCGGCTGCCCGAGTGATCGGGTGCAGAACAATATGATCGGTGCGTGCCTGATGGGGCATCCGCAGTTGGTGGCCGATTGTGTGAAGGCGATGCGTGATGCGGTGTCGATTCCGGTGACGGTGAAACATCGGATCGGGATTAACGGGCGGGACAGTTACGAGCAGTTGTGTGATTTCGTCGGCACGGTTCGGGATGCCGGGTGCACGAGTTTTACGGTGCATGCGCGGATTGCGATTCTGGAGGGGTTGTCGCCGAAGGAGAACCGCGACATTCCGCCCTTGCGCTATGACGTGGCGGCGCGGTTGAAGGCGGACTTTCCGGAGTTGGAGATTATCCTCAACGGCGGGATCAAGACGCTGGAGGCTTGTCACGAGCATCTGCAAACGTTTGACGGTGTGATGCTGGGCCGTGAGGCGTATCACAACCCTTATGTGATGGCTGAGGTGGATCAGCAGTTGTTCGGCAGCACGGCGCCGGTGATCAGCCGGGCGGAGGCGCTGGCGCAGTTGCGGCCTTATATTGCCGAGCATTTGCTGGCGGGTGGCGCGATGCACCACATCACTCGGCATGTGCTGGGGTTGGGCACCGGGTTTCCGGGGGCGCGGAAGTTTCGGCAGTTGTTGTCGGTGGATATTCACAAGGCTAAAGAGCCTTTGGCGTTGCTGGATCAGGCGGCGGAGTTGTTGGAAGGGCGTTAATGGTCAGTTGCTTTGAACCTGCCCCCCATTTCAGCATCGTATCTACCAACACCACGCCCCACCTTTCAAACATCCATTTTCAGGATGTTGCCGCTGGGGCCATCGATACGTACATGCACCCTTGAGTGGCTGTCAGCGCTCGGGTAATGTCATTAGACCCATAGGACAGAGCACGCCCATGACTTCCAAGCTGGAACAACTCAAACAAATGACCACCGTGGTTGCCGACACCGGCGACTTCGAAGCTATCGCTCGCGTTAAACCCGTGGACGCTACCACCAACCCTTCCCTGCTGCTCAAAGCGGCGGCCATTCCGGGTTATGCCGAGTTGCTGAACGCTTGCGTCAGTGACTGCAAGGGCGATGTGGGCCTGGCCAGTGACCGTTTTGGCGTTGCGGTGGGGCAAGAGATTCTGAAAGTGATTCCTGGCCGTATTTCCACTGAGGTGGATGCACGCCTGTCGTTCGACACTGACGCCGTATTGAAGCGCGCGCACCGTCTGATCGACCTGTACGAAAAGGCCGGCGTTGGCCGTGACCGTGTGCTGATCAAGATCGCTTCCACCTGGGAAGGTATCCGCGCTGCCGAGAAGCTGGAAAAAGAAGGTATCCAGACCAACCTGACCTTGCTGTTCTCTTTCGCTCAGGCGGCGGCGTGTGCTGACGCCGGGGTTTTCCTGATTTCGCCGTTCGTGGGTCGTATCTACGATTGGTACAAGAAGGCCAACGGCAACGACTACACCGGCGCGGGTGATCCGGGCGTGCAGTCGGTGACGCGCATCTACAACTACTACAAGGCCAATGACTACAAGACGGTGGTCATGGGCGCGAGCTTCCGTAATCTGAATCAGATCGAGCAGTTGGCCGGTTGTGATCGGTTGACCATCAGCCCGGATCTGCTGGAGAAGCTGGCGGCGGATACTGGCAAGCTGGAGCGTAAATTGGCGCCGGGGCATGCCGGTGAGGCGCGTCTGAGCTTGAATGAAGCGCAGTTCCGCTGGCTGTCCAACGAGGATGCCATGGCGACCGAGAAGCTGGCTGAGGGGATTCGTCAGTTCGCTCGGGATCAGGAGAAGCTTGAGGCGTTGTTGCAGGCCAAGCTGTGATCTAGTTTGTAGTGTCAAAAAGGGCGAACCTTAGCGGGTTCGCCCTTTTTTGTGCGCGTTTGGTAGTGGGGATTGGGCTGGCTTCGGGCTGGCGGCCGTGGTGGGTGTACGGACGCCTTCGCGGGCAAGCCCGCTCCCACAGGATTTATGGTATGGCTGAGATTGGTGTGGAAGCGAGCCTGCTCGCGATGGGGGCAGAGCGACCCTCCATCACTTCAAAGGATCAATGCCGCTCCAGCGCATTCACCAGGTCATGAAACGCCTCACGATTGGAGTCGTTCAGGCCCATGAGGATTTTGTGCGCTTCGAGGACTTTGATCCGCACCACTTCTTCAGACTGGTCCTGGTCTGGAAGGTCGGTCAGGCATTCAGGGCATGGAATCGGGCGATCAACGATGTTGAACACTTGCTCGAAGCCCATGGACTGCAGCAGACGGGTGATATCTTCGTGGGTGGTGACGACGGTCGGCAGCAGGCCGACCTTTTGCCGTGACAGGATCGACAATTTGGCCAGCAGGCCCAGGGTGGTGCTGTCGATGCTGCGGGTTTCGGTCAGGTCGATCACGATGGCGTTGAAATTCAACGCAGTGAAGATCCGCTCAATAGTCGCATCCAACGCCGAACACAGGGTCAGGCGAACTTCACCGACGAACTTCAGGACGAAGGTGCCGTCCTGCTCGGCGAACTGGATTCTACCGGTACTCATTAAAGATTCCTGCTCAACACCAACAGGGCGATATCATCCGGCATCTCCCCTAGCGTGGCCAATCCGAAAACCTGGCGCAGACCATCCAGGCTGCCGCCCGCCGCCTTAACCCGTTGAGGCAAGGCAGCTTCTTTATCTTTGAGTGTGGGTTCTGGCAAAAGGTCCAAAATGCCATCAGACATCAGCGTCAGGCTGAACACTGGTGGCAATTCCAGTACGTGGTCTTCGTAGGTGGCTTCATTGAAGAGGCCCACCGGCAGACCGCGCCCTTCCAGGTAACGAACACTGTCTGGCGTGTACAACACAGGCAACGGCAGATGACCGCCGATGCTATAGGTCAACAAACCTGTCTCCTCGTCGATGACTCCACCGACCATTGTGACGTGTTTGCCCAGCTTACAACTGATCAGGCCCCGGTTGATATGACCAAGGACTTCTGAAGGCTTGAACTCCGGCAATGTGCCATTGCGCTTGGATTCGAACAGCAAGCGCGTGGTCATGAATTTCAGCAGCACAGTGACGAAGGCTGAAGAGGCGCCATGACCGGAAACGTCTGCCAAATAGAAGGCTACCCGTCGCTCGTCGACCCGAAAGTAGTCGACGAAATCGCCCGACAGGTACAGTGACGGGATGATCTGGTGGGCAAACTGGAACTCGTTGATGCTCCAGGGGCTGACCGGCAGCATGTTCATCTGCACCTGGCGACCGGCGTTCTGGTCTTCCTGGAGCAGGTTCAGGCTGGCTTCGAGCTCGCGGTTGGCCTTTTCCAGCTTCTCGCGGTAGCGCTGGTTTTCCAGCAGCAGACGCGCACGATCCAGGGCCCGGCGCACGGAGTGCTCGAGCACGGCCAGATCTTCGAGAGGCTTGATCAGGTAGTCCGCCGCGCCCAGGCGCAGGGCTTCGACGGCGTCGTTCATCACGCCGGCGCCCGAAACCACGATCACCGGGGTTTGTGGCGACAGCTCGGTGACCTGGCGAATGAGTTCGAGTCCGCCCATCTGTGGCATGCGCAGATCGCAGATGACCAAGTCGGGCTTGTTTTGCTCGAATACCTGAAGACCCTGCTGGCCATTGCTGGCCTGCAGGACACTGAAACCACTGTCTTCCAAGTAGGCCGCGAGGCTCGCGCGCACTACCTCGTCATCATCGATTATCAGCAGCGTGGCACTGGTTTTTGGCATGTGGGCAAACGGCGCCAGAATTAGGTTGGCGTAGCAGGCTGGGCATTTGGCCCTGCGCACACTACTGGATTCGCTTTCTAGCCTCTCTGCCGCACCGTTTTCGAGCGTTTGCCCTACTCACAGGTCCACCAGAGGTGCCCTTCTAAGGCGCAGACGGTACTCCCATCCGCGAGGTGTTTCAAGCTCACGCCGATGGTCGCTTGACGTCTTTACTTGTCAAATCACCGGGAGTTATAAGAACAGGCAAATCCGTAACCCAAAGGAAGGACCGAGCCCATGAGCCAAACCGATCGGGACTACAGCGAAAAGCGCGACTTCATCCGCATGCGGGTTGATGCCGATGTGTCGCTGATTCATGAAGGCGATGAGGTGCAAGCCGTCTGTATTGACCTTTCCAGCAGTGGCATGCAGGTTGAGACGCCCCGCTTGTTCAAGGTCGGCGACCGGCTCAGTGTGCGGATCGATTCCGATCACGCAGCGCTGAAAGGCCTTGAGGCCGACACCGAGGTGGTGTGGGTGAAAGAACAGGACGGTGGAAGTCAGAAACTCGGCCTTACAATCCTGAAGATGAAATAACCCGATTCAACCCGCAAACCAAACGAAAGAAGGCGGCCAAAATGGCCGCCTTCCTCATTTTATTACCGGTCGAGATTAGAAATCGTCTTCGACCTTACCGTCCTTGACTTTGAATTCGCGGTTTTGCAGGTACGCATTGCGAATAAAGGTGTATTTGTCGCCGCTGACCAGTTTCTCGGCCGACAACAGGCTGGCGCGAGTGTCGACGATGTTCAGGCCGAAAATCGAGTTACGCACCGGCACGTCGTTGATGTAAGGATACGGACCGGTATAGCCGTCGACATACCTGGAAGGCGCATCACGCAAGGTGCTTGGGCCCAGGAGCGGCAGCATCACGTACGGGCCGCTGCCCACGCCCCAGTAACCGAGGGTCTGGCCGAAGTCTTCGTCGTTGCGATGCAGCCCCATTTTGGTGCCCACGTCGAAGAAGCCCAGCAGGCCAAAAGTGGTGTTGAAGATCAAACGCGCGGTGTCGACGCCAGCCGCAGCGGGTTTGACCTGCAACAGGTTGTTGGCGAGGTTGGTCACGTCGCCGACGTTGCGGAACATGTTGTGGATGCCGTCTTCCAGAAACTGCGGCGTGACGAACTGGTAGCCCTGAGCCAACGGTTTCAGTGCATAGGTGTCGACAAAATCGTTGAATTTGTAGATCGGGCGGTTGATGCTTTCCCAAGGGTCTTCTTCCGTGGCAGCCTGAGCCGCGAACGGAACCAGCAATACACTGGCACACATACAAAGCTGAGCGAGTCGATTGCTCCAGCGCATAGAGAAACTCCTTGGATTGTACTGACGCGGGCGCTTGGCCCAGTCGCAAAGACCGCTAGTATATGACGGAAATCCCGGTTTAGGCAGCATCGTGCGCGAGGGTCTGCGGATGATTCTTCCTGACCGTGAGCGATTCACATCCGTGTCATTCAATTGTCACCGCCCTTGAATAGCCTTGTCGCTATTTCAGGGACGTTTCCATGCCGCATGCCGAAGTCTTGCCCGTTGTCGCACCGAGTCTGACCGCCGTGCTGTTCGGCCTCAGTGGTTGCCTGGTGGATTTCGGTGCCCGCACGCGCCAGCACGGCGCCGTTTCTGCCGAGCACGCCGAAGTCACGCACGGTGCTTTGGAGAGCCTGTCGAGCTTGCTGCGCCAACAGATCCCCTGTGCCTGGCTCGATGAACTGTCCCCCGCCCTCAGCTATTCTCTGGCCGCGGCTCTCCCGGCTTGGGTCAAACCTTCGCAACACTCGGAAACAATCAATCCCTGGCCGGCGCCGAATGCCTGCTGGCAAGCCTTGATGGCGCTGAATGTCGAGCGTCTGGACGGTTGTGTGCTGGTCAGCGGCGAACCGCGTCTTCTGCAATCGGGCCTGAATGCCGGGCTGTGGACCATTGGCCTGGCGTCCTGCGGCTCGCTCTGCGGGCTGGCGCCGAGCGAATGGCAGGCCTTGAGTCAAAAGGAACGGGAACATCTGCGCGGCAAGGCGACGGTGCAGTTGTTCGGCCTGGGCGTACATTCGGTGATCGATCATCTGGGCGAACTCGACACCTGCCTGGCCGACATCAGCCTGCGCCGGCTCAAGGGCGAAAAGCCCTGATCGCCGCCTCACACCCATGAAGGCATGCAGGTTGCCCGGGAGTGGATTAATCTAAAGGTCAGCCATAGACCTTCGGCGCGCTGCTGCGGTCTATGCCAGTGCCTATCGAGAAAAGGAAGAACGCCATGCCTGCCCGCGAACTGCAAGAACAGCTCAACAAACTGCGCGAGCAATTGGAACAGAATCCACCACTGACTGAAGCCGAGCGCGAAGACCTGCACGCGCTGATGCAACAGATCCAACTGGAGCTTGAGCTGGAAACCAAAACCCAGGACACCAACCTCGCCGACAATGTGAACCTGGCCGTTGAGCGCTTCGAACTCGAACATCCCACCCTGGCCGGCACCTTGCGCAACATTGTGCAAGCCTTGGGCAACATGGGGATCTGAACCCGCCAAAAGCAAAAAAGCCCTGCTATCGATAGCGGGGCTTTTCATATCCGGGGTCTGCAAATGCAATCCCCTGTGGGAGCGAGCCTGCTCGCGATGAGGCCGGCACATCCAACATTAATGTTGACTGAAAATCCGCCTCCGCGAGCAGGCTCGCTCCCACATTGGATCTCTATTGACGAACCAGGCGATGGTTCGGCAATTGCACTTCTTCGGTGCTGCGATACGGGTTGATGTCCAGCCCGCCGCGACGCACATACCGCGCATACACCGTCAGATTCTCCGGTTTCAGCAACCGCTGAAGGTCGAGGAAAATCCGCTCCACACACTGCTCATGGAAATCCGAGTGCTGACGGAAACTCACGATGTATTCCAGCAAACTGGCGTGATCCAGCGCCGCGCCGCGATACTCCACCGCCACGCTGCCCCAGTCCGGCTGACTGGTGACCGGGCAGTTGGATTTGAGCAAATGACTGTGCACACATTCTTCAACAATGCGCGACTCATCGCACCGCAGCAGCTCCGGACGCGGATGCTCATAGTTGCTGACGCTGATGTCCAGGTCATCGATGCACACACCCGGCAACGCCACGACGCCTTCTGCCTCAACATCTTTCAGGCTGCGAACCCGTACGCCCACCGGTTTGCCGGCAGCGGCCGAGAGGTCTTTTACCAGCGTCGCTTCAAGGCTCGCGGTGTCGGCAAACGCCGTTTGGTTCAGCGAGTTGAGGTACAGCTTGAACGACTTCGATTCGATGATGTTCGGCGAATCCGCCGGAATGCTGAATTCGCCGATCGCCACCACGGGCTTGCCGGACGGCAACAGCCACGACAGTTCGAAGCAGTTCCAGAAGTCCAGGCCCTTGTACGGCAGGGTTTCAGCCGTCAGGCCCAGCTCGGCCCATTTCGCGGTGCGCGGGATCGGGAACAGCAAGGACGGCGTGTAGGTGGCGATGTATTCGCTGGATTTGCCCAGCGGCGAATGTTCGGCTGCGGGATGCATGGCGGAAACCTGACTGAAGAATCAGCGGATTCTACCAGCCTTTGCTCCCGCCTTTGAGTGCTTACTGACTGACTGTCAGATTGCCGACCATACCAGCCTGATAATGGCCGGGGATGTTGCAGGCAAATTCCAGGTTAGTGGCCTTGGTGAAGGTCCAGGTCAGCTCGGCGGTTTTACCCGGCTCCACCAACACGCTGTTGGGGTCGTCGTGCTTCATGTTGTGATCCATGGCGCCGTGATCCATTCCAGCCATGGAGCCGTGATCCATTGCCTTCATGCCTGTAGGCATCAGCATGCCGCTTTGCTGCATCTGGAGCATTTCCTGCTGATGCTTGGCATGCATCGCTGCGTCGCCGAGGTTGAATTCATGCAGCAACTGGCCTTTATTCACCAGTACCAAACGTACGGTTTCCCCGGCCTTGATCTCGATCGCCTTGGGGGTGAAGGACATGTCGCCCATCACCACCTCAATGCTGCGGGTAGCCTGGGCGGCCGAGGCCGGTTGACCGAATTCGTAGGACTGCGCCGGCGAGGCCTCTAGCCCTACACTCAGTATCAGCAAGCAAGCGGCCAATCCCAGACGCTTTCGCAAAAACATAGTCGCACTCCAACAAGATGAGGTTCAGCTTGTGGGAAACTCTAACCCGCGGGCTCTGCCAGCCACCTGACAGGCAGATTACAACTTTGTCAGGTTGGCCTGCATCGCCGCCGCCCACGGTATAACGCACCTGTTCCAACTACCCGAGTCGCCCATGAAACTGCTGATTGTCGAAGACCAACCGAAAACCGGCCATTACCTGCGCCAGGGCTTGACCGAGGCCGGTTTCAATACCGAACTGGTGGCCGACGGCAGCACCGGCCAGCAACTGGCCTTGAGCGGCGATTACGCCTTGTTGATTCTCGATGTGATGCTGCCCGGTCGCGACGGCTGGCAGATTCTGCAAGCGGTGCGCGGTGCTGGCCTGGACACGCCGGTACTGTTTCTTACAGCGCGAGACGCAGTGGAGGACAGGGTCCACGGCCTCGAACTGGGCGCCGACGACTATATGGTCAAACCTTTCGCCTTCTCCGAACTGCTGGCCCGGGTTCGCAGCCTGCTGCGTCGCGGCAGCGCCACACCTCAGGAAACCAGCCTGCAACTGGCCGACTTGCGTCTGGACCTGATCCGCCGTCGGGTCGAACGCAACGGTCAGCGCATCGACCTGACCGCCAAGGAATTCGCCTTGCTGGAAATGCTCCTACGACGCCAGGGCGAAGTTCTGCCCAAGTCACTGATCGCTTCTCAGGTGTGGGACATGAATTTCGACAGCGACACCAACGTCATCGAAGTGGCGATCCGCCGTTTGCGCCTGAAGATCGACGACGATTTCCCGAACAAGTTGATCCACACCGTGCGTGGCATGGGTTACGTCCTTGAAGAGCGCCCCGCCTGATGCGCCGACTTTCATTAAGCAATCGCCTGGCGCTGCTGTTCGCAGCCTGCACCGCGGTGGTGTCGTTGTTCGCCGGCGTATTGTTCAGCCGCGCCAGCGAGGCGCACTTTGTCGAGCTGGATCAGCAGTTGCTGGACGGCAAACTGATTGGCTTGCGCCGGGCGCTGGATGACATTCGCTCCAGCGAAGCCGAGGCTAGGCTGGCCGATGAATTGAGCCGACAAGCCGATCTTTCGCTGCGCATCATTGGCAGTGACGGCCAACGGCTGTACGACAGCTCGGCCCGCTTACCCAAAGACTTGCCACGCCAGCCAGGCCTGTCGACGATGAGCGACGACGGCACGGATTACCGCGTCTTGAACGCGCCGTTGCACCCCGACAAAGCTGATTCGCCGCAACTGACCCTGCTGCTAGACATCACCCATCACCAGCATTTTCTACAGCGCATGCAGCATCTGATTTGGCTGACGGTCGGCTTGTCGGCCCTGGCCACCGCCCTGCTCGGTGCCTGGGCGGCGCGCAGTGGTTTGCGCCCGTTGCGACGCATGAGTGCGGTGGCCAGCGGCGTTTCCGCACAATCGCTTAACGCACGGCTGCCAGAAGCAGACATGCCGCCGGAGCTCGCAGAAATGGCCCACAGCTTCAACGCCATGCTCGGACGCCTCGACGACTCTTTTCAGCGGCTTTCGGCCTTCTCTGCCGACATCGCCCATGAACTGCGTACGCCGCTGTCGAACCTGCTGACCCACACTCAGGTCACGCTCACACGCCCTCGCCCCCTTGAGGATTACCGCGAAGCGCTGCACAGCAACCTCGAAGAACTGCAATGGATGGCGCAACTGGTCAACGACATGTTGTACCTGGCCAAGGCTGACCACGGCTTGCTGATGCCCAAGCGCGAACCGCTGGAACTGGCGCAAGAAACAGACGTGTTGCTGGAGTTTTTTGCGCCGCTGGCCGAAGACGCTCAGGTGAAGTTGAGTCGTGAGGGCAGCGCAAGCATGCAGGGCGACCGTAGCATGTTGCGCCGGGCGCTTTCCAACTTGCTGGACAATGCGTTGCGGTTTACACCGGTCGGTGGCGAGGTGCGGGTGAAGATTGTCGAGCAACCGATCGGCTTGAGCCTGACCGTTGAAAACAGTGGTGAAGGGATTTCTGAAGACTTGTTGCCGCGTTTGTTTGACCGTTTCTACCGGGCCGACCCCGCGCGCCGGGAAGGCAGCAGTGAGCATGCGGGGCTGGGGTTGGCGATCACCCAATCGATCATCCGTGCCCATGGTGGGCAGATTCGTTGCGAATCGGATAACGGATGGACGCGGTTTGTGATTGAGTTGCCGAAGGGGGATTGAGGGCCCCAGGGCCGGCCCTATCGCGGGCAAGTCGGATCGCCGCATCGCCGCTCCCACAGGGTCTCGAGTCGTTCACAGCATTGTGATTCAACTCGGTCACTGTGGGAGCCGGCTTGCCCGCGATAGCGGTCTACACAGGCTTACGAATACCGCAACGCAGTAGCCGGCTCGACCTTCGCCGCCCGCCACGCCGGATACAGCGTCGCCAGAAAGCTCATGATGAAACCGGCGGAACAGATCAACAACACATCCGCCCCCTGCAATTCGGACGGCAAGTTACTGACGAAGTACACATCGGAACTGAAGATGTGCTGCCCGCTGACCCGCTCCATCCAGCCCACCAGTTCACTGACGTTCAACGCCGCGATCACGCCCAGCACGCCGCCAATCAAGGTGCCGACAATCCCGATCACCGTGCCCTGCACCATGAAGATCGCCATGATCTGCCGAGGTGTCGCGCCGATGGTGCGCAGGATCGCGATGTCCGCGCCCTTGTCGTTCACCACCATGATCAGGGTGGCGATGATGTTGAACGCCGCCACGGCGACGATCATCAGCAACAACAGGCCGATCATGGTTTTTTCCATCTTCATTGCGCTGAACAGACTGCCCTGGGTGTGGGTCCAGTCGTCAGCCTTGTAAGCGGCGCCCAGGCCCGTCGCGATATCGCTCGATACTTGCGGCGCGGCGTACAGATCCTTCACCGCCAGACGCACGCTCTGCACCTGATTCGGCTGCCAGTGCTGCATCTGCGCGGCATCGGCCATGTGGATCAGCGCCATCGAACCGTCCAGCTCGGCGCCGACCTTGAACACGCCCACCACGTTCAGCCGCTGCATGCGCGGGGTGATGCCGCCTGGTGCGGTGCTGACTTCCGGCACGATCAGGGTGATCTTGTCGCCGACATTCAAACGGAAGCGGCGAGCGGTGATCTCGCCGACCACCACGCCGAACTCGCCCGGCTTCAAGGCGTCGAGACGTCCCTGAACAATGTGCTTGGCAACGATCGACACCTTGCCTTCCAGCGCCGGGTCGACACCGCTGACCTGGATCGGCTGCATCGTGCCCTTGTAGGACAGCATGCCTTCCATCTCGGTGAACGGCACGGCGGCGGTGACTTCAGGATTCTTCATCGCCGCGGCGGCCACCGGCTGCCAATCGTCGATAGGGTTCACGCCGACGATGGTCGCGTGGGGCACCATGCCAAGGATGCGCGAGCTCATTTCGCGCTGAAAGCCATTCATCACCGACAGCACCACGATCATCGCCAGCACGCCTAGGGCGAGGCCGATCATCGAGGTCATCGAGATGAAGGAAACAAAGCGATTGCGGCGCTTGGCGCGGGTATAGCGCGTGCCGATAAAGATCGATAACGGTCTGAACATTCGCTGGGGCACCGTATAAAAATAAAAGACCCGACGCACTGTTCAGTGCGCCGGGTTTCAGCCAATCAGATGGGGGTCAGGCAACCTTCCTGCAAATGCAGGACGCGATCCATCTGGCGAGCCAGGTTCATGTCGTGGGTCACCACCAGGAACGCCGTGCGCATCGAGGTGCTGAGTTCCAGCATCAAATCCTGAATGCCCTGGGCGGTGTGGGAGTCGAGGTTGCCGGTCGGCTCGTCGAGCATCACCAGGCCTGGCTTGTTCACCAGGGCGCGGGCAATGGCCACACGCTGGCGTTCGCCACCGGACAATTCCGCCGGTTTGTGCTCCAGGCGATGGCCCAGCCCTACCCGCTCCAGCAACGCCGTCGCACGCTGACGCGCTTGCGGGATCGCGGTTTTACCGATCAGCAGCGGCATGCAGACGTTTTCCAGCGCGGTGAACTCAGGCAGCAAGTGGTGGAACTGGTAAACGAAACCCAGCGACCGGTTGCGCAACAGGCCACGGGCCTTTTCGTTCAGTGCCGACAGTTCTTCACCGGCCAGCCAGACGCTGCCCTTGGTCGGTGTATCGAGGCCGCCCAGCAGGTTGAGCAAGGTACTTTTGCCCGAACCCGACGTACCGACGATCGCCACGCGCTCACCCGGATGCAGTTCCAGTTGCAGACCGGCCAGAACCTCTACCGATTCCGGGCCTTCCACGTAGGATTTGCCCAGGTTGCGGCAGCTCAAGATTGCTTTATCACTCATGCCCGACTCACTCATAACGTAGCGCCTCCGCAGGCTGGGTGCGCGCGGCACGCCAGGCTGGATACAGGGTGGCGAGGAAACTCAGGACCAACGCGGCGGCGCAGACCATCAACACATCCTGGCTCTGCACTTGCGACGGCAGGTAATCGATGAAATACACGTCGGCGTTCAGGAACTTGTGGCCAATCAGCCCTTCAAGGGCCGAGATCGCGGCGCTGACGTTCAGCGCGGCGAAGACCCCGACCACGGCGCCAATCAGCGTACCGACCACGCCAATGACCGTGCCCTGGACCATGAAGATCGCCATGATTTGCCCCGGCGTGGAGCCAAGAGTGCGAAGAATCGCGATATCGCCCTTCTTGTCGTTCACCACCATCACCAGCGTGGAAATGATGTTGAACGCAGCGACGGCGACGATCAGCAGCAACAGCAGGCCGATCATGGCTTTCTCCATGCGGATCGCCTGATACAGATTGCCGTGGGTGCGGGTCCAGTCGCGGGCGTAATACTTGTCATCGCCAAGCTGCTGGGCGATGGTCCACGCGGTGCGCGGCGCCTGGAACAGGTCGTCGAACTTCAACCGCAGACCCTGGACCTGATCCGGTTGCCAGCGGTGCAGCTTGGCCAGATCCTGCAGGTTGGTGAGGCCCAGATAGCCGTCCAGCTCACCGGCGCCGACATGGAAGATGCCGACCACGGTAAAGCGTTTCATGCGCGGGAACATCCCGGCCGGGGTCACGGTGACTTCCGGCGCGACAAACGTCAGCTTGTCGCCGACCGCCACGCCGAGCTTGGCCGCGGCCTTGTCGCCGATGACGATGCCGAAACTGCCCGGCGCCAGGTTGTCGAGTTTGCCCTGCTGCATGAAGTTATCGATGATCGACACCTGCCGTTCCTGCACAGGATCAATGGCATTGAGCAGCACTTTGGACACCTTGCCGTTGTTGGTCAGCAGGCCCTGCATCTGGACGAAGGGCGCAACCGCCGCCACCTGCGGGTTCTGCTTGACCTTGGCGGCCAGGCTTTGCCAGTCGCTGATCGGCTCACCGGACTCGATGGTCGCGTGGGGCACCATGCCCAGCACGCGGGTGCGCATTTCATGATCGAAGCCGTTCATGACCGACAGCACGACGATCATCACGACCACGCCGAGGGCGAGTCCGATCATCGAGGTCAGGGAAATGAACGACACAAAATGATTGCGACGCTTTGCACGGGTATAACGCGTGCCAATAAATACGAAGAGAGGTCTGAACATGTCGGGGCTTGTTCGGAGGGAAAAGGAACGTCCTTGTGGCGGGGGTCGATAACCAGCTTTACACTCAGACCACCGCCGCTACCATGGGTTCGCCATGTCGACATTAGATGAAGAAGATCGCCGCGAATACTACCGTATCGAGGACACGATCGCACTGGAAATTAGGCCCCTGTCTGCTCCCGAAGCCGCAGGCCAGGAAGTGTTGCAGGATGCTTCCCCACTGTTCAACCTGCTCAGCGAACTGCACCTGAGCGAATTCGAGTCCCAACACCTGCTGCGCCAGATCAGCGAGCGCGACCGCAACACTGCCGCTTTCCTGAAATCACAGAACAAACGCATCGATCTGCTAAGCCAAGTGGTCGCCCTAACCGTACTCGGACAGATCGGCGAACCGCAGCCAGTGATCATCTCCGAAGGGGGCATCGACTTTCAGCATCCGACGCCCATCGCCATCGGCGCGCACCTGTCGGTCAAACTGGTGCTGATGCCGCAAGCCCTCGGCCTGTTGCTGCGGGCCCGTGCCACCCATTGCGACCGCAAGGGCGACGGCTATGACATCGGCACCGAGTTCGAATACTTGTCCGATGCCCAGCGGCAATTGCTGGCCCGCTATATCTTGCAGCGTCAGGCACAAGAACGACGCCTGGCGCGCGAACAAAACGAAACCGGCCATTAATTAAGGAAGAACCGTGACTCTCATCTACGGCCATCGCGGCGCCAAGGGCGAAGCACCGGAAAACACCCTGACCAGCTTTCAGCAATGCCTCAAGCACGGCGTGCGCCGCTGCGAACTGGACCTGCACCTGTCCAGGGACGGCGAGTTGATGGTCATCCACGACCCGACCCTCAAGCGCACCACCGACCGCCGCGGCAAAGTGGCCGAGCACACGGCCGCACAATTGGTGACCTACGACGCGCGCAAGGGCGGCCCGGGCTGGATCAAGCCCTGCCCGATTCCAACGCTGGAAGAATTATTCGAGAAATGCGACTTCGATCATTGGCAGCTGGAAGTCAAAAGCGCTTCACGCACCCGTGCCGCGACCACCGTGCTGGCGATCCGTGAAATGGCGCAGCGTTTCGGCATGCGGGACAAGATCACGATTACGTCGAGTTCGCGCGAAGTGTTGAAAGCCGCGCTGGACCTGGTGCCGGACGTGTCTCGCGGACTGGTGGCCGAGTACGCCTGGCTCGACCCGCTGAAGGTCGCGCAAAACTATGGCTGTGAGATGCTGGCGCTGAACTGGACCCTGTGTACGCCGGAACGCCTGCAGAAGGCGCAGCGTCAGGGGCTGCATGTGTCGGTGTGGACAGTCAACGAGCCCGCGCTGATGCGCAGGCTCGCCGACTTCGGCGTTGACAGCCTGATTACAGACTTTCCCGGTTTGGCCATCGCCACGCTCGAGAATTGCTGAAATCGGTCTCCCCGGCCGGCTCAGGCCACCGGCCGGAGCCGCTCAAAAAAGCCGGTTGAGGCCATCGTACGCCGCTACCCGATAGGCTTCTGCCATGGTCGGGTAGTTGAACGTCGTGTTGACGAAATACTTCAGGGTGTTCTGTTCGCCCGGCTGGTTCATGATCGCCTGACCGATGTGCACGATCTCCGACGCCTGATAACCGAAGCAGTGAACGCCCAGCACTTCCAGCGTATCGCGGTGGAACAGGATCTTCAGCATGCCTTGCGGCTCGCCCGCGATCTGCGCACGCGCCATGCCCTTGAAGAACGCCTTGCCCACTTCGTACGGCACCTTAGCCTGAGTCAGCTCCTGCTCGTTCTTGCCGATCGAGCTGATCTCCGGAATGGTGTAGATGCCGGTTGGCACGTCGTTGACGAAGCGCCAGCTGCCATTGTCGACAATGCTGCCAGCGGCCGAACGGCCCTGGTCGTGAGCGGCACTGGCCAGGCTCGGCCAGCCGATCACGTCACCGGCACCATAAATGTTCGGCACGCAGGTGCGGTAGTTCTCGTCGACTTCGATCTGGCCACGGCTGTTGACTTTCACGCCGATGTTTTCCAGACCCAGTGCGTCGGTGTTACCGGTTCGACCGTTGCACCAGAGCAAGGCGTCGGCCTTGATCTTCTTGCCGGATTTCAGGTGCAGGATCACGCCGTTGTCTACGCCTTCGACGCGGTCGTAGTCTTCGTTGTGGCGAACCGTGATGTTGTTGTTGCTGAAGTGGTAGCTCAGGGCCTGGGAAATCTCCGAGTCGAGGAAGCTCAGCAATTGACCACGGTTGTCCACCAGCTCAACCAATACACCCAGACCACTGAAGATCGACGCGTATTCGCAACCGATCACGCCGGCGCCGTAGACGATGAGTTTGCGCGGTGTATGGCCGAGGCTGAGGATAGTGTCGCTATCGTAGATACGCGGGTGATGGAAATCGATGTCTGCCGGGCGATAAGGACGCGAGCCGGTAGCGATGATGATGTGCTTGGCCACCAGTTTTTCGACCACGCCATTGGCGCACACCACTTCGATGGTTTGCTCGTCGGCGAAGCTGCCGGTGCCGAAGAACACGTCGACGCGGTTACGGGCGTAGTAGCCGGTGCGCGAGGCGACTTGTTTGGAGATGACTTTTTCAGCGCTTTTCAACACGTCCGGGAACGAGAACCAGCGCGGTTCACCAATCGCCCGGAACATCGGGTTGGTGTTGAACTGCATGATCTGCCGGACCGAGTGACGCAAGGCCTTGGACGGGATGGTGCCCAGGTGGGTGCAGTTGCCGCCGACCTGCCGACGGCTATCGACCATCGCCACCTTGCGCCCTGCCTTGGCGGCGTTCATTGCCGCGCCTTCCCCCGCCGGGCCGGAACCCAACACCACCACATCGTAGTTGTAGACAGCCATGCGTACTCCTCAGAACAGGCCGCGGCGCCCTCGGCACCTGCGGCTAAATCACGCCGATCGGCGGCGCGAAGGAACAATTTGGGGCCAGTGCAGAACCCGGACACAGTCTATAGAAGCGTCAACGCCGCGCACATTAACCCTTGGTCGCGTCGTAGGCTAGTTTTGCCTGCACTACAACGCCATCGAAAAATGCTTTTGATGCCGCAATCACTCGGTTTTATCACCCGCCAGGCGTTCAAAAGCCTGATTGGTGCGTGTAACAAACCCTGTATCGGCACGAATCACAAAGAATGCAGCAATGTCGTGGGTTTGGGCATAGTCCCAACCCCGTTCAGGGCCAAGAATCAGCAACAGCGTCGATAAGCCATCGGCCATCAATGCTGAAGGATGAATCACCGTGACTGATGCCAGGGTGTGTAGGACCGGTGTTCCGGTGCGGGCATCAAAGGTGTGGGAATAGCGCCGACCACCCTGCTCGAAATAATTACGGTAGTCGCCGGAGGTGGACACGCCATAGCCATCGACAGCGATGATGCGTTTGGCCACTTGTTGGTCATCGCGGGGCTCTTCCAGGGCGATACGCCATGGTGAGCCGTCGAGTTTTTTGCCGACGGCCTTGAGCTCGCCGGTGGCTTCAGCTAGGTAGTCGTGGAAGCCCAACGCTTCAAGTTTTGCGGCAATCGTGTCGACCGCGTAACCGGCCGCGATGCTGTTGAAGTCGACCTCGACCGCAGCATCCTTGCACAGCCGGTCACCGTCGATGCGCAAGTGGCTGTGGCCGACGCGCTGCTGCACCTCGGCCAGCGCTTCGGCACTCGGGACTTTTTCCTCACGCGCTTGCGGGCCAAATCCCCAGAGGTTGAGCAGCGGCTCCACCGTCAGGTCGTAGGAGCCTTCGCTTTGCGAAGACAATCGCTCGCCGACGCGGACCAATTCGAGGATCGGCGCAGGCATTGTCTGGCAGTGGTTGGCGGGCAAGTTATTGAAGCGTTCGATGTCGGAGTCACTGCGATAGGTCGACATCTGCTGATCGATATCAGCGAGGATCTTTTCGACCTGGACGCGGACTTCCGCCGGGGCGGGAAGACCGGCATGGCGCACGTACTTGATCGAATAACTGCTGCCCATGGTCGGGCCGTCGAAGCGTTCCAGGCTGTCGCCGTTGCCGCAACCGAACAAAACACCGACCAGCATCACAAGCCCACGCCACCGTCCAGTTAACAAATCTTCATCTCCCCTCAAAACCGCGCCCGCCATTATGGGCCTCAGAGCGCATGGGAGCGAGGCCTGCCCCGGCGCCAGTCAGTCAAAACAAGACTTACCAGCGTGAGTACCTACAAATGTCTTCCAACACGAGCAAAGGCAAAGCGATTTTTCGCGTTGTCAGCGGTAACTTTCTCGAAATGTTCGACTTCATGGTCTACGGCTTTTACGCCACGGCCATTGCCAAAACCTTCTTTCCTGCCGATAGCGCGTTTGCTTCACTGATGCTGTCGCTGGCCACTTTCGGCGCCGGCTTCCTGATGCGTCCGCTGGGGGCGATTTTTCTCGGCGCCTACATCGACCGCCATGGCCGCCGCAAAGGCCTGATCATCACACTGGCGATGATGGCCGCCGGCACCGTGCTGATTGCCTGCGTGCCGGGTTACGCCACGCTAGGTGTCGCGGCGCCACTGATCGTATTGTTCGGTCGTCTGTTGCAAGGCTTCTCGGCAGGTGTGGAACTGGGCGGTGTGTCGGTGTACCTCGCCGAAATTTCCACACCGGGCCGCAAAGGCTTCTTCGTCAGTTGGCAGTCCGCCAGTCAGCAAGCTGCGGTGGTATTCGCCGGCCTGCTCGGCGTGGGTTTGAACCATTGGCTGAGCCCCGAAGAAATGGGTGAGTGGGGCTGGCGCGTGCCGTTTCTGATCGGCTGCATGATCGTGCCGGTAATCTTCGTGATCCGCCGTTCGCTGGAAGAAACCCCGGAGTTCCAGGCACGTAAACACCGCCCTACCCTGCAGGACATCGTCCGCTCGATCGGTCAGAACTTCGGCATCGTCCTCGCCGGCATGGCGCTGGTGGTGATGACCACGGTGTCGTTCTACCTGATCACCGCCTACACCCCGACCTTCGGCAAAGCCGAACTGCATTTGTCGGATCTGGATGCGTTGCTGGTGACGGTGTGCATCGGCCTGTCGAACTTCTTCTGGTTGCCGGTGATGGGAGCGCTTTCCGACAAGATCGGACGCAAACCCCTGCTGTTGGCAGCGACGATTCTGGCGATCCTCACGGCTTATCCGGCACTGTCGTGGCTGGTGGCGAACCCCAGCTTCAGCCATTTGCTGATTGTCGAGTTGTGGCTGTCGTTCCTGTATGGCTCGTACAACGGCGCCATGGTGGTGGCCCTGACCGAGATCATGCCGGTGGAAGTTCGTACGACCGGTTTCTCCCTGGCCTACAGCCTGGCGACCGCAACGTTCGGGGGGTTCACCCCGGCGGCCTGTACGTACCTGATCCATGTGCTGGACAACAAGGCGGCGCCGGGGATCTGGCTCAGTGGCGCGGCGGTGCTGGGATTGATCGCAACGCTGGTGTTGTTCCGTGGCAATCGTCATGCGTTGCGCACGGCGCAAGCGGCAATCGTCGGCGGCACTCACTAAAAGGTGCGGAACCTGTGGGAGCGGTACGGCGCCCTTGCGCTGAGTCACATCGAGGAAGTTGACGTCAATCGCCTCCTACCGCGACGTACGGGGGAGTATCGGCATTCGATTTCAGTTGAACAATATAGCTTCACTGCAGTTCATTACTGCATGCGGTGCAGCAGTGTGAAACTCGCGGCGCCAATGCGATTAGAAAGGCCAGGACGATCAACACCCCGGCGACGGCAAACGTGATCCGCATACCGTTGACGATGGCTGCGGGAGAAGCTGTGGTGATGTCTGCCGTCGCCGAGGCGAGCGTAAACACAGCGCCCATGACCGAGGCCCCGGTGATCAGCCCAAGATTGCGCGACAGGCTGAGCAGGCCGGAAATCACGCCGCGCTGGTCCGGGCGGATGTCGGTCATGATCGCGGTGTTGTTGGCCGCCTGGAACAACGCGTAGCTGGCCGTGATCACCGCAATGGGCGCGAGGTAACCGAGGATACCGAACCCCGCGGGCATCATCGATAAAGCACCCGCACCGAGCGCCATTGCCGCGAGCCCGACAAGGGTCATGCGTCGAGTGCCAAAACGGTCCACCAGGCGACCGGCTGGCACACCACTCAATGCAGCCACCAGCGGGCCGACCGACAAGGTGAGGCCGACAAGCGCCGCACCGAGCCCAAGTGCACCCGAAAGATAAAACGGCCCGACCACCAGCGTCGCCATCATTACCGTCGAAACGAGCGTGCTCATGGCCAGGCTTGCGCTCAATCCCGGCTGCCTGAACATCGCCAATTTGATCAATGGCGATGCAACCGTGGCCTCAACGAATATGAAAATTCCAGCGCCGAAAACTGCCGCCAGCAACAGCGCGATATTGAGCGGACCAACATCACCGTGGCCGATCGTCATGGCGAGCGCATACGCCGCGAGCGTCAGCGCCAGCAGCAACGTGCCTGTCTTGTCGAAGCCCACCCGCCCCGCTTTCGCCCGCCGCGAGTCCGCAGGCAAATAGCGATACGCGAGCCAGATATTCAGAACACCCAGCGGCACGTTGATCAGAAAAATCGCCTGCCAGCCTACGCCGGCGATCAACATCCCACCGAGCGACGGCCCCAGCGTAGTCCCGATCGCCGACATCGTTCCGAGCAATCCCATGGCGCTGCCGGTCTGTGCTTTCGGCACCGTCTCGCCGACAAACGCCACGGTCAGCGCCAGCATGATCGCCGCCCCGAGCCCCTGCACTGCCCGGGCGCCGACCAGCCACCCAAGCGACGGCGCCACACCGCACGCCAGCGATGACAGGCTGAAAATGGTGATGCCCGCCAGCAGCAAGCGCCGACGGCCGACGATATCGCCGAGCCGTCCGACACTGACGATCAGCGTGGTGATCGCCAGCAGATACGCCAGAACGATCCACTGCACGTGCTGGAAGGAAGCATCGAACGCCTCGGCCAACGTCGGCAATCCTGTATTGGCAATGCTGGTGTCGAGTGAAGGCATCAACATCGACAGCGAAAGGCTCGCAAGCGCCCAGCGCACCGAACCTGATTGAGTGATGAGTTTCATTATCTGGCCACGTCTGAAAGGTAGATCAGCAGCGTATGCCCGTGCATGACAAGGCGGAAGGCGCATGCTTTGCACTTGATAGTTGCGTTCAACGCCATGCCACCCCAACGCCGTGCTAATGTTGAGGCATGACGACACCTGACCTGAATTTGCTGATTACCCTGGACGTGCTGCTCGCCGAAGGCAGTGTCGCGCGCGCCGCCCAACGACTGCGCCTGAGCCCGTCGGCCATGAGCCGGGCGCTGGCACGATTGCGCGAAACGACGGGCGACCCGCTGCTGGTCCGGGCCGGACGCGGCCTGGTGCCGACGCCCCGGGCGCTCGAATTGCGCGAACACGTCAGTCGTTTGGTGCAAGACGCCGAAGCGGTTTTGCGCCCCGCCGAACAACTCGACCTCAAGCACCTGGTGCGCACGTTTACGCTGCGCACCAGCGACGGTTTTGTCGAAAACTTCGGACCGGCGTTGATAGCCCGCGTCAGTGAACAAGCGCCCGGCGTGCGCTTGCACTTTGTGCAGAAGCTGAGCAAGGACAGCGCCGCGCTTCGTGACGGTTCCGTCGACCTGGAAACCGGCGTGGTCGGCGGCACGACGAGCCCGGAAGTACGCACCCGCGCGTTGTTCGAAGATCGTTTCATGGGCGTCGTGCGCAGGGGGCATTCGCTGAGCGAGGGCGAGGTCACCGCCTCCCGTTATGCCACAGGCCGGCACATCCTGATCTCACGGCGCGGGCTCGATAAGGGCCCGATGGATCAAGCCCTGGAAGCGCTGGGGCTGGAGCGGGAGATCGTCACCATCGTCGGCGGCTTCTCGGCCGCGCTGGCGCTGGCTCGCGCCTCGGACCTGATCGCCACAGTGCCCGCGCAACACACCCGAAACCTGCGCGTCGGCCTGCACAGTTTCGCTCTCCCGTTCGACTTGCCGCCGATCACCATTTCGATGCTCTGGCACCCACGGATGGATGCCGATTCGGCGCATCGATGGTTGCGTGAATGTGTTCGAGAGGTTTGTGCGCGGCCCTAGAGCTTCAGACTTTTCACAGGCTTCACCTTTTCTGAAGCCCCTTCAACCGCAAACTCGCACGCTGCACCGCCGCCATTTTCTCCGGACGCTTCATGCGTTTCCATTTTCTGATGTCGTCCTTGGTGCGACCACAACTGACACACAACTCACCGCTCAACTGGCAAACGGCAATACACGGATTTTCGATGTCCTTGGCCACGCTTCAACCCCGCGTCGAGCGCTTGGGCGCCAAGCGTTGCTGCCAGTTGCCGGCATTGGCGCGCTGACATTGTTCTTCCGAATCAAACTGCACATGGGCCGCTACCGGGCTGACGAGAACGTCCGCTTCACTTAACGCCACGGCCGTCAGTTCGACCATGCGCTCGCCCTGCCCGCTCGCCAGCGCCTGATTCTTGTTGGCCTGCGTATCGAAGACCCAGATCACCTTCAGGCTGGAAGGAAAGGCGCTGTAATCAACTTCATGGGTCAGCCAGCAGAACCCGACTATTTCCGCTTTGGCTGTTTCACACGCCTCGGTCAGGGTGGCGACCAGGCGGCGTTCGAGGTGTGCCTGATCGCGTTTGCTTAAAGACATCGGGTGGATCCTTGGGTGGCGGTCAACGGAAAAGGCTCATCATACGATACCTTCCGTCACTCGCCTCTCTGCGTCATTGCCCGTGCGCCCACCCCGGTTGGTGTTCAGATCTGATCTGAAAGTTTCTGTGTTTGTGCTCGCGAAGAGGCCCAAATAAACAGCACAAATCCCGGCCCCAAAATACTCAGAGCCCCCCAGTCTTTCTCATTTGTATAAGCGCTACACGGCGCCCATCCTGCGACACCCGCTCCTCAACCCCAAACGGCACAAACCCAAGCTGGGGATACAAAAGCAGCCCCGCCGTGTTCTCGTTGAAACACGAAAGCTGCACCTCGCTTGCCCGATGACGCTCAAACGCCAGCGCCACCATCGTTTCCACCAAAAACCTCGCGACACCTTTCCCCCGAGCCTTGGGCGAAACGATCACATTGCCGATCGCGCAAACGCCATCGCGCTCAAACGCATAAAAGTTAGCAAAACCGACAACAGCATTATCCCCTTCAACCACCGTTGAGTCCGAGCGTTGAGCAATCGATGCTCGCAGCTGAGCTTCCGTCAGCGGGTACTGCGCCTTCGGGAACATGAAAAAAAGCTCTTGGGGATTTTGAGGAAAGTCGCAAATCGTCAACACATCTTCAGCACTGACGGGGCGGTGGGTGAGCAGCATTGGTTTGGTTCCATCCAAAGGTCGGTGCGACAGATTACGTTTTGCCAACGCTGGATAAAAGAGACTCGTAACCGCGGCTCCATCTCGAGGGCTCAGGTAAAAGACTATGCCTATCACCCCCCAATACTTCACCTATTAGCTGACTGCTTTATAGGCGTCTAACCTTACTGGAGCGCTGGCGTGAGCCGGCCGGTTGAGACCTGAGAAAAGATACGAATGAGTCAGAAAGCGTACTAGGCTTGCCGTGGGCCACCGTGCTGGCAACTCGATTGCCACTATCCGGACTTCCCGTGTGACCACGACGATCAATCGATCGCACGGCTGCAGCCTATGTCATTGATTTCGCTCGTCGCTATTGCGCGCCCACCCCGGGCCGGATAGCCGGATGAACACGACCAAAGGTAGCGCACACATGGCAAATGAATCGAAATGCCCGTTCAATCACGCCGCTGCTGGCGGCGGCACGACGAACCGCGATTGGTGGCCCAACCAACTGAATCTGAAGATCCTGCACCAGCACTCGCCCCTGTCCGACCCTACGGACGAGGGCTTCAACTACACCAAAGCGTTCAAAAGCCTGGACTTTGCAGCGGTCAAGCAAGACCTGCATGCGCTGATGACCGATTCGCAAGACTGGTGGCCTGCGGACTTCGGTCACTATGGGCCGCTCTTTATCCGCATGGCCTGGCACGCTGCTGGCACCTACCGCGTCGGTGACGGTCGTGGCGGTGCTGGCTCCGGTCAGCAGCGCTTTGCGCCACTCAACAGTTGGCCAGATAACGTCAGCCTCGACAAAGCACGCCGGCTGCTCTGGCCGATCAAACAAAAGTATGGTCGCAACATCTCCTGGGCCGACCTGATCGTACTCACCGGCAACGTCGCGCTGGAGTCCATGGGCTTCAAGACCTTTGGTTTCTCAGGCGGCCGGCCAGACGTCTGGGAACCGGATGAGGACGTCTACTGGGGCACCGAAAACACGTGGCTGGGCGGTGACGTACGCTACGGAAAAGACAAAGATGCCACGCAAGAACCCAGCGGACGCAACCTGGAGAACCCGCTCGCCGCGGTGCAAATGGGCCTGATCTACGTCAACCCCGAAGGCCCGGAAGGCAACCCGGACCCGGTCGCTGCGGCGGTGGACATCCGCGAAACCTTCGGGCGCATGGCCATGAATGACGAAGAAACCGTGGCACTGATCGCCGGCGGCCACGCCTTCGGTAAAACCCACGGCGCCGGCCCTGCCGACAACGTCGGTGCCGAGCCCGAAGCCGCAGGCCTGGAACAGCAGGGCCTGGGCTGGAAGAGCACCTTCGGCAGCGGCAAAGGTGGCGACACCATCACCAGCGGCCTGGAAGTGACTTGGACCACCACCCCCACGAAGTGGAGCAACAACTACCTGGAAAACCTGTTCGGCTTCGAGTGGGAACTGACCAAGAGCCCGGCGGGCGCGAACCAGTGGACAGCAAAGGGTGGCGCTGGCGCGGGTATCATTCCGGATGCTCACGACCCGTCCAGGCGGCATAATCCGACCATGCTGACCACGGACCTGTCCCTGCGCTTCGACCCGATCTATGAACCGATTTCGCGGCGCTTCCTCGCCAATCCGGATCAGTTGGCCGATGCGTTCGCCCGCGCCTGGTTCAAGCTGATCCACCGCGACATGGGCCCCCTCTCCCGCTACCTCGGCCCGGAAATGCCCAGCGAAGTACTCCTGTGGCAAGACCCCATCCCGGCGGTCGACCATGCCTTGGTCAACGACAGCGACATCGCCGCACTCAAGAGTAAACTCCAGTCTTGCGGCCTGACCGTCTCGCAACTGGTGTCGACCGCCTGGGCGGCGGCCTCCACCTTCCGTGGCTCCGACAAACGCGGCGGCGCCAACGGCGGGCGCCTGCGCCTGGCTCCGCAGAATGCCTGGCAGGCCAACCAGCCTCAGCAACTGGCGAACGTGCTGGCGAAACTCGAGAGCATCCAGAACGAGTTCAACAGCGCGCAGGCTGATGGCAAGAAAATCTCGCTGGCCGACCTGATCGTGCTGGCTGGCAACGCCGGGGTCGAACAAGCGGCAAAAAATGCCGGCCACACCGTGACGGTGCCTTTCACAGCCGGCCGGATGGACGCCTCGCAAGAGCAGACGGATGTCGAATCCTTCGGCTTCCTCGAACCCGCCGCCGATGGCTTCCGCAACTACCTCAAAACCCGCTACCGCGTACCGGCCGAGGCCTTGCTGATCGACAAGGCGCAACAGCTGACACTTACCGCGCCAGAAATGACCGTGCTCATCGGCGGCCTGCGCGTGCTGAACACCAACGTCGGACAAACCCGGCACGGCGTGTTCACCAAGCAGCCGGAGGCGTTGACCAACGACTTCTTCAAGAACCTGCTGGACATGAGCGTGGAATGGAAACCGGTGTCGCAGGCCAATGAAGAGTTTGAAGGACGCGATCGCAAAACCGGCGACCTCAAATGGACAGGGACGCGTGTTGATCTGGTGTTTGGCTCGAATGCGCAGTTGAGGGCATTGGCGGAGGTCTATGCCTGCAACGACGCGAAGGAGAAGTTTGTGAAAGACTTCGTGGCCGCTTGGGTCAAGGTGATGAATCTGGATCGGTTTGATCTTAAGTAACGCTGACTGAAAACCCGCAACGCCTCCCTGTGTGGAGGCGTTGTGCTTTTTGCGGATCGCAGGAAGAGACTAAACGGGAGAAATCGTGGCAAGCGCACCAATCAAAATGGTCAACACCAGAAATCCACCCAGGAAAAATGCCATCTTGCCCATGGGGCCTCCTACGTTATGAGATTGCGGCGCAGCGGCTGCCACCACTGCTGACCGTGCCGTCATTGTGAGCCGCAGGCTGACTCCATTACAGATGCAGATAGCCCAGAAAAAACCGTATCAGACCCGAAACCCGCCCCCGTAGGAGCTGCCGAAGGCTGCGATCTTTTGATCTTTTGATCTTTTGATCTTTTGTAGCTACGACGCTTCAATTGGCACTTTCCAATCTCTTGTCGAGAGTATTGGCGAGACACAACGCCTCATCCTTCAACGAGTTGCAGAAGGCGTCGACGAAGATAGAGGAAGGTCGATAATCAGGCCTGATCAACATAACGCGATAGGGAATAGACACGTTGATCGGCCGAATGGCCAATCCTCTGCCTGACTCCTCCACGGCAGTCAGCGGGTTGATAATCGCTACCCCCAACTGTTGCCTGACCATGGCACAGACCGATGTGGCGTTGGTTGTTTCAATAACGGTATGCCGATCGACTCCGGCCCGGCGAAAGTGCTCGTCGAGCGTCTGACGATAGATATCCAGACCCGAAAAGTTGATGAAATCGACACCGCGAAAGTCTTCCATTACCAGGAGCGACCTGGACAGCAAAGGGTGGCCCTCTGGAAGTATGCAGACCATGTCGGAACAAAAGAGCAATTCCCCTTGGGTGCCTCGAGGTACATGCTCACCCTCGGTCAATCCGAGGTCGTAACGCTGGGCGCTGAGTGACTCTTCCAGTAAGGGGGATTCCTGTGCAGCAATGCTCAAGCCTATGCCCACATGCTGTTGCTGAAAGTGCTTACAGGCCTTGGGCAACAGGGTCTGGGACAACATCGGAAGGCAGGCGACGCTCAGTTGGCCATGTTCGAAGCGACGGATCGATTGTGCAACGCTGTTGATTCGTTCCAACCCAATGTAGGAATGTTCAACCTCTTCGAGCAGCATAATGGCCTGAGCCGTCGGTACTAGCCTCCCTCCCTCTCGATCAAACAGCCGAAGGCCAGAGATACTTTCAAGCCGCGCCAGTTCTCGGCTGATCGTGGGCTGGGAAGTAAATAGTAAACGCGCTGCGCCGGTGACGCTCCCTGCCTGCATGATGGCGCGGAAGACTTCGATATGCCGTATGGAAATTCCCACATCTGGCCTCCACCAGTTGATCAAGACCCATATCAAAACTGAATCGAGCAGCAAAGAATAGATATTTTATTGAATGCTGAATGGTCGACATGATGGCTTCTCTCTTTACTTCAGATTGAATACCTCCATGCCCGATCATTCCGTTTTCCTGCAATTAGCCGAGACTGCGAGACAGCACGGCACCCCGCTCTGGTGTTATGACGCCCAGACCATCAGGGCACGCATCGACCAACTGCAAGGCTTCGATGTCATTCGATATGCGCAAAAAGCCTGCTCGAACCTGCATATTCTCCGGTTGATCCGCGAACAAGGCGTTCGGATCGATGCCGTATCACTGGGCGAAATCGAGCGGGCGCTGCTCGCTGGATACAGCCCTGCCGGTGACCCGGCTGGTATTGTTCTGACCTGTGATCTGTTCGATGAAGCGACATTGCGACGTGTCGTCGAACTGAACATCGAGGTCAATACCGGCTCGATTGATATGCTCCGTCAATTGGGCCAACAGTCTGCGGGCCATCGCGTCTGGCTGCGGATCAATCCAGGGTTCGGCCACGGCCACAGCCGCAAGACCAATACCGGTGGTGAAAACAGCAAGCATGGAATCTGGCATGACCAGGTTCAAGAAGCGCTCAGCGTGATTCGGCAATTCGGGCTGAAGCTGGTGGGATTGCACATGCATATCGGTTCCGGTGTGGATTACGCGCACCTTGAGCAAGTGGGCTGCGCAATGGTCTCGGCCGTGAGGGCACTCGACCACGATATCGAAGCATTCTCCATAGGCGGGGGGCTTTCCACGCCTTATCGTGTGGGGGATGAGCCGGTGGATATCCAGCGTTATGCGAACGCCTGGCGCCAGGCCAAACAGGACATCGAGGCTTTTCTCGCTCACCCGGTACGGATGGAGATCGAGCCAGGCCGATTCCTGGTAGCCGAGTCAGGCTGTTTGGTCACCGAAGTCCGTGCGGTAAAAAAAGTAGGCAGTCGAAACTTCATCCTGGTGAATGCCGGCTTCAATGACCTGATGCGACCAGCCCTCTATGGCGCCTATCACCACATGACCTTGCTGGACTCCCAGGGTGTCCCGGTCAGTCGTCCGGAGCATCTCTGTGTAGTGGGAGGTCCCCTGTGCGAATCCGGCGATATTTTTACGCAGGATGAACAGGGTGTCACACCCCGTTTGCTGCCTGAAGCGCAGGTTGGCGACTTGCTGATCATGCACGATACCGGCGCGTACGGTGCCTCGATGTCATCCAACTACAACAGCCGTCCACTGTTGCCGGAAGTGTTGATCGAGCAAGGGCAAACTAAATTGATTCGACGCCCGCAACCATTGTCGGACTTGCTGGCCTTGGAGTTGGGGCTTTAAAGCCAAGTGGTGATCGCAACAATCGGTTGATGAACGTCTCATGAGGGAGCTGCGCGCATGAAAAGCACTATCGATCACCTTGTTATCGTGGCGCCGGACCTCGATACCGGCTGCGCGTTCGTCACAGAGGTGCTGGGTGTCGACCTTCAACCGGGCGGCGCCCATCCACGCATGGGCACCCACAACAGGCTGCTTCGCCTTGGCCCCCAGCTCTACCTGGAAGTGATTGCCGTGGACCCATCAGCCAAACGCCCGGACCGACCTCGCTGGTTCGGCCTTGATCAACTTGCTCCCAACTCGCCGGCACGCCTGGCGACATGGGTTGCACGGACCGATGATATCCACACTATTAGTGATTCCTGCCACGACATAGTCGGGGATGTCGAACCTATGACACGAGGAACATTGTCCTGGCAAATAACGATACCGAAGGACGGAAGCCTTCCCCTGACAGGATCAGCCCCCACCATCATTCAATGGGGACATGGGGCTCATCCCGCGAGCGCACTCCAGGATAAAGGCTGTTCTCTGCTGGCATTGGACGTCTTCCATACGGATCCGGAAAGAGTCAAAGCTATTCTGACGGCCATAAACTTTTCTGGTCCGGTTTGTCTTCATGCGCTCAACGATGCTTTGACACCCCATCTGCTTGCGCATATTCAAACGCCAAATGGCTTAAAAACATTGACGATTTCGAGAGCGTGAGTCGCACTCAAATTCATAGACCGCCATTCGATATAAACGACCGACGATTTAATCCTGCCTGATGATGCCTGCGTTCTTTTCCAGCGGGACGTAAAACCGACACATCAATCCACAATGAACAACTTCGCACCGGTGGTGGTGAACGACCGGTGCCCCTCGGCATTGTTGCCCACCTGATAGCTCATTCCGGCAGTCAGCGTGAACTGGCGGCCATCTTCCAGTTCTGTGTGTAACTCGCCTTCCAGGCACAACAGGATATGCCCTCTCCAGCACCAGTGATCGGCCATATATCCGGGACTGTATTCAACCATCCGCACACGCGTCGAACCAAACTGGCAGGTCCGCCAATAGGCCGTGCCCGTCTGGCCGGCGTGCTCGACAGATTCGATCTTCGACCAATCGGTAGTCCCAAAGGGGATGGCGGTAAGATCCATTTTTGCCTCATCAACAGAGAGTGAACACGGACCCTATCAATCGGGCCATGCTGCCGATAGACACAGATGGCCCGCATTTACGGAATACAGCGTTAAGAGCAAAAACTAGTTGCCCCGTCCGCCACCAAACGACCACTCATCTGCCGCGGTCGTGGTAATCACCACCATGACATCCTCAGAATCGATGCCCGGCGCTCGGCTGAGTTTCTCGACCAGGTTGCGATAGAAACGCTGTTTCGTTTCGATGTCTCGAGGGCGACCGGCCGTAATCGCGATCAGCACAAAGTCATGGCTGCGCGGACCGCCCAGGTAGCCTGGATCAAATATCAGTTCGCCCGCTTCATGTTGGTGAATGACCTGAAACCGGTCGGCCATCGGCACTTCGAAGCTTTCTACCAACGCATCGTGCAGCCCTTGCGAGAGGGCCTGTAAATACTCGGCAGACTTTCCCCGGTGCAGTGATATACGTGCAAATGGCATAAGGGCCTACTCCTGAAAAACCAACTGACGGGGGAAAACTATCAAGTCGCGATCATTCCTAATATCAGATTTAATAGCACCCACAGTCCTGAATAAGTGGATGATTCAATGCGCCATCCGACCTTCGATCTTGATGTGCTGCGTACTTTCGTGACCGGTGTGGAATTCAACAGCTTTGCCAAAGCGGCAGATCGGCTCAATCGCTCGACCTCTGCCGTGAGCGCACAACTCAAGAAGCTTGAAGAACAGGTAGGCACTCCGGTGCTGTGCAAATCCGGTCGAGGGCTGGTGTTGACGCCGATGGGTGAATCCCTGCTCAGTCATGCGCGTCGGCTGCTTGAACTGAACGACAGCATTTTCCAGACACTGCACGAAAGTCAGACCGCCACCACGGTACGCCTCGGGCTTCAGGAAGACTTTGGCGAGCACTTTCTCAGCGACATTCTGCGACGCTACGTCAAGATGTACCCGATGGTGAGCCTCGAAGTCAGGATCGCGCGCAATACCGAACTGCTCGCATTGATCGACAGCGGTAGCCTGGACCTGGCCCTGTCTTGGGACACAGGACACAAGTCCCCCTATGCCACGCGCCTGGGTGAAACACAGATGCACTGGATCGGGCCTCGTGACAGGTCATCGCTCAACGGCTCTGACGATTCCCCCCTGCCATTGATCCTGTTCGACGCCCCTTGCGTGTTGCGCAGTGCGGCCACCCAGGCACTGGATGAGGCGCGGATTCCCTGGCGAATCGCGCTGACCAGCCCCAGCGTTGGTGGCATCTGGGCGGCCGTTGCGGCCGGTTTGGGCCTCACAGTGCGAACCCGCATTGGATTGCCAGGGCATCTTGCCGTTATTGCCGGTCTACCCACGTTGCCGACCCTCGGCTATATGCTTTATCGAGGAGCAGAACACTTGGCGCCTGCCACCCGACAATTGGCTGCGTTGATACAAACGAGCCTGGAAAAGCAGGCGCTCAATATCACTGGAGGCGCCTGCGAGCCCTCGGGCGACTGCCCCTGAACACCCCCTGAAATCCCCCCCCTGAGCTGCCGAAGGCTGCGATCTTTTGTAACCGTTCGATCACTACCGTATTGTCTATCCGACCGGCATAGTCTTCGTGTCTATGGAGCGGCTGTAGACTAATGGGCTGACCCGACTACCGCGAGTCGAAGGAAATATAGTTTTGGAAGGTCATATGAAAATTGTTAAAGGGGCATTATTCATCATCCTTATTGTTGCCTTGGCCGTCGGAGCGTTTAATTTGATATTCGTGGCAGTGTCTGGCTACTTTGGGCCGTTCTACGAGGGTGATGCGGACCAAAGTCGAAACTTTGCAATTTGGCTTTTTGGTAATGTGGGGGTCGGATTGTTTTCGGTTGTCATAGGCATTGTTTTGTATCGGCAATATCTGCGCAGAGCACATATTAGAACGACACGCGAACACCACACGCAGGAGCTGCCGAAGGCTGCGATTTTTTGATCTTAAAAACACAAAAGCCCCGCCCCATTTAAATGGGACGGGGCTTTTTACTACGTATCGCAATAAAACAACGCCCTCACCGACTCCTGCGGATCAACCTGACCCAACAGAGTATTGACGTCAAAAAACAGAAGTCGCGCGATTACAGCCAAGGGGGTGGGCGCGAAATATAGGCCTATGATTTATATGAACTTTTAAAAAAAGTGGGAATGGGCAGCGCAGACTTATCTAGAGACCTCTATTATTTCGTTATCGCCGAAGTCGGTCTAATCACTGTTATGTGCCAGCGACAAAGCAAGCCCCTATTCAACAATCATAGGAGAGTAACATGTCGATAAAAAAAAGAACTGCCTTACTCGTGCTGGCTTTTAGCTTTTTTGGAATTACAAGTTGTGCCAACACAAGAAATTACTCAGAAATATCAAGCGAAAGAAACAAGAGCATTGTTCCTGATATTGACTATTACGACCTTGCATACAATGTAGATACTATTGTGCTTCCTGCAGAAATAAAAACCAAAGAAAATGTAGATGCAGACAATAACCTCTTAGGCGAATTACAAATTTCAAACTGGGGAAATGCTATAAAGAATGCGACCCAGAAAGAAATCCATAACAGTGCTCGCTTTATCGAATTTGGAAACTACAGTGGCCGCGTTGAAATAAGCACAGAAATATCTTCAGCATCTATAAGTAACGCCCGGGGCGGCATTCGATCGAAGTGCAATGTTGTTTACACATATAAAGATTTAGCGTCAGGAAAAGTGCTCTCCAAGCATGAGAGCGCCATTGAAGTAATGGCACCACCCCCTACCATACCAAAATCCAGCAATAGCTTTGCTTACAGCTTTGATCAACTTACGTATGCTATTGCTCGCGAGGCGATTATTGGCCTCATTCGGTTATCGCCTATTGCGGATATTCAGCTAACACAGAAGCAAGTGAAGTTTTATAATTCAAATATCAAAAGAAAATCCAACCAAATCATTAGCTATGTTCCGATTGACAATCTTATCAAAAAGAACAAGAAAGAACTAAACACTGCTTTTTCAACGGCTAAAAAAATGCAAAAGAATAGTAATAAATTAGCGAAGAAAAACAAATCAAAAGTTAGAGCCGACACTATCTCTGCTCCCGCCACCCCCCCTCTGAAATCTAACACAGCTAGTGATACACCCACCGCAAACACCGGTACATCGAGTGCCCCCCCTGCCAGCCAGAACTCAAGCCAGGCGGCGACTGAAACCAAAACAGACGATCGCAGCTCAAGAGACATTGCTAGTTCATCGGAGCGCTTGAAGGATGGCACCGTTAAAAACGACGAGCCACGTTATGACGACAGTGGATATATAGCCACCCCGGAAAACTACCAACCTCAAATCGATGTATCGGCAGAGCAGGAAAGAGCAATGGATGAATGCTTGAAGGAGGAAAAAGCAAAGTCACAGGGAGCGCCTGGCAATGCAGCTTTACGTACCGGATATACGACCACGCCGGGACTCTATCAACCGACAGTGCAAGAAAGAGCAATGGATGAATGTTTGAAGAAGGAGAAATCAAAGTTACAGAGAGCGACTGGAAATGCCGCTTCACACACCGGACATACAGCCGCGCCGTGACGTTATCAATCTCAAAACAAGGTAGAGGCAGAGCAAGAAAGAGCAATGGATGAATGGACGGAAGAGCAATAAAATAAACTCCGCAGCCAACTCAAGAGTCCGCAACCAATTCCCAGGCTGTGTCGGGGAGTTCATACCGTTTGGCCATCGTGGGCTCCTGGCCTGCAGAGCTGCTTGAGATCGTTACGCCCAATGCAATCATGCTACCGCACCAGAACGACGAACGACTCGGGCCGGCCCCGACTTCGCTGTGCCCCCGAATCTCCAAGCGATGTCCGACGGGCCGGGCTGCCTCACGCTACAGATCGCGAAGCGCGCACTTTCTCGTATCGCGAGAATCCGACCTTGATGCCGACCAGCACGGGAGCGGCGATTACAAAAAGCAGGGCCACGGCGATGAACGCTGTGTCGAAGGCAATCACCGTGGACTGACTTGTCACTAGCCGGCCCAGAAGGCTCGTCGCTGCCCGGCCAGCGGCCGCTGCGTCCATTCCTTTCGCGGCCAGCATGGCTGTCGTGGTCGTCATCCGTTCGATGACCGCGGCCCCTCCTGGGGTGACGTTGGCGCCGAGGACCACGGTATTGGTGACGACGTTATGGTCGATCAGTGTCTGGAGCCCTGCGACCCCAATAAGGCCACCTAGCTGGCGACCCGTATTGAAAAGGCCTATTCCGCTAGCAAGGTTCCGGCTGTTGAGGTGGCTGAAAGCGATCAGCGTGATCGATAGAAACAGGAAGCCAAGGCCCAGGCCGCGCAACAGGATAGCCGCCATCATGTCGTCGGCGTCGCTTTCGCTGGTAGAACCGGACAGCATCCACATCGCCACCATGATCATCAGGATTCCAAAGGGCACGGTGGCGAACGGCGCAACGCGGCGGGCCTGCATGAGCCAAGCAGATATGAGCAGCGCGCCGACAAAAAACGCGCCACTGGGCAACAGGAGCTGGCCGGCATCGGTAGGCGTGAACCCGAGGACCGACAGGGCGAACGCCGGAATCAGGAATGCACTGCCGAACAAGGCGGCGCCGGCGACAAAACTAACGATAAAGGCGAAAGAAAAATCGCTCGTTTCGAACAGGGTGAAGTCCAGCATCCCCTGCCCTTTGGCCAACACTTGTTGGCCGAGAAATGCCAGCAAAGTGGCTACGCCGATCACGGTTAGCCAAAGGATGCGAGGCTCCTCGAGCCAGTCCCATCGGCTGCCCTGGCTAAGAACGTAGGTGAAACAGAACAGGGTGGTAGAGATCAGCGAGAAGCCGATCCAGTCAAACGGACGGTGCCGGACCTTGGCGGGCATTGGGCCGTCTGCGATCAGCATAAGTCCGGTAGCCACCAAGGCAATCGGCACAACGCTGAAGAAGATCCATGTCCAGGACTGGCTATCGATCAACCATCCTTGAAGCGCCGGAGCGAGTGTCGCGGGCGCGACAACGGAGCCCATCGCAAACAGCGCCTGGAGGATTGGCTGACGGGACTGCGGATAAGCGCGAAATATGATCGCCTGCCCCCCGACCAGCAAGGTGCCGCCAGCGAAGCCCTGAATAACCCGAAGTGCAACCAGCAGATCCAGCCGAGCGGTGACGGCGGCAATGCCGCACGCCAGGCCCATGATCAGGGTTGAGCCGGTGATCACATGACGCGCAGCGAAACGGTTCATCAGCCAAGGCGCGGTCATGAACCCGATCAGCTTGAGCGCGATGTAGCCGATATCCAACCAGGCAAACTCATCAGGCGTGGCATAGGTGTCGCCGATGATGTCGCTGCGTCCGAGCGACAGAACGGTGCTGGCGATCGCTTCCGTCAGCGTGGCAAGTACGATGCCCGCCATGAGCAGGACACCGGTCGTAGCGCCGGCATTGCTCCGCGTGGCGCTGGCAACCGTGCTCATGAGCCGCCCCCTTGCTCAACCTCGACCCGCGCGGACAGGCCAGGCACGATGCGGCCCGGCAACAGGTTGTGGGCCAGCCGGATCTTTACCGGAACCCGTTGCACGACACGCACAAAGTTCCCTGTTGCATTGTCGGTGGGCAGCAAGCTGAACGCCGACCCACTCCCCGGCGCAAAGCTGTCGACCACGCCTTCAAGTGTCCTGTTGGGGTAGCCGTCGACCGTGATGCGCGCGCGCTGACCGGGCCGGATATTCTCGAGCTGGGTTTCCTTGAAATTCGCCACGACCCACACATCATTGACCGGCACGATATCGAGCAAGGCGCCCCCCGGCGTAACGAACCGGCCGACGCGGACCTGACGGTTACCGATAACGCCATCAACAGGCGCGTGTACCACGGTGCTGTCGAGATCGATCTGGGCGAGATCGCGCGAGGCCTGTGCCTGCGCCACGGCAGCAACGGCAGCTTCTCGCTGGGCCACAAGGACGGCGATGCGCTGTTGTTGAGCCTCGACCGTTGCCGAAGCTGCCGAGACCGTCGCTTCGGCTCTGGAGCGTGCCGTGCCGGTTTCATCGACGAGCGCCTGGCTGACCGCGTTGCTGACGATAAGTTTGCGGCTGCGATCATCGGTCTTGGTCGCCAGATTCATCTGCGCGGCGGCCGAGCGGCGCTGGGCTTCGGCCTGTCGAATCAGGGCACGCTGAAGCTGGGTTTCGGCATCGACATGGGTCAGGCGAGCCTCGGCAGCGCTGACATTGGCCACTGCCTGCGCAAGCCGTGCGCGATAGTCCCGATCGTCAATCCGGAACAGCACGTCACCCGCCCGGACGCTCTGGTTGTCCTCCACTTCTACCGCTGTGACATAGCCAGAAACCTTGGCGGCGAGCGAGGTGAGGTCGCCGCGCACATAAGCGTTATCGGTGGAGGTCACACCGCTCGAAAACGCCACGACCCATCCGCCAGCCAAGACCACCACGGCACCGATGCACAGCAGGATTCCGATCATCTTTCTCTTGCGTTGCCGCGCCACCACGACAGGGATCTCGACGCTTGCGCCGGTGGCAATGGCGGCCTTGTCCTGAAGCGCGTTCATGTTCTCATTTCCTGTTCAATGCCTGGGACTACAGCAGCCACGGGCGGTAGTTGGCCTGCCGCCGGGCTGTCGAGCATTCATGAGCGCGTGGATCGGCTCACTTTTTAATAGGTGTAACGAGCACCTTTTCGTCGGTGTCGAGGACAAACACGGCCAACAGGCGTGCGGGTTTCGTGTCGCTGGCGTTGGCGCTGACTTCGTGCACGGAGCCCGGTTCCTCTACGAAGTTTTCGCCGACGTTGTAGATCTTTTCCGGCTGGCCTTTGACTTTGATGCGAAACGAGCCCTCCAGGACCGTGGCATAAATGAAGGCCGTTTTCGGATGCGTGTGGGCCGGCGACGCGGCGCCCGGCCCGTACTCGACCACCACGCCCTTCATGCTCTTGCCAGGGATGTTGGGAATTGGGCGGTCGAATACGACCGTCACCTTGCCTGCGGGCGGCTCGGCGGCCGACGCTGCGCTGATCGACAGCACTGCAAAGGCGGCGGCCAAGAGATATCGGGTGAACATGGCAATGCTCCTTGGTGTGTAGGTGTTTTGAGCGCGCGGCCCGTGACCAGGCCGACGCTTTCCTGATGTGTCTTGGGATGTGTCTTGGGTAACCTCAGCGCCCGGCCTGGGCCGTCGACCGACCGAGCCAGTCCTCGAAGCGGATTGCGCCCAGGCGTGGGTTCTTGCCGGGCGTCAGCGATTGATCGTCGAGCATCGAACCGAAGTAGCGCGCGTGCACATCCGGCACGACCTTGCGCGCGTCCTGAGTAGCCCGCAGGAAGCGCCTGACCAGTTCGTCGAGTGGCATGGCCTCGGGCCCGGCGACTTCGACCGTGCCATTGACCGGCGCGGCCAACGTGACATCGGTGAGCGCCGCCGCCACGTCGTCGGACGCCATCGGCTGGATCAGCGCCGGCGACAGGCTAATCTCCTCGCCGACGGTGGCCGCCTGCGCAATGCCGCCGACAAACTCGAAGAACTGTGTGGCACGCAGGATGGTGTAAGGAATGCCGGACGCCTTGATGAGGTTTTCCTGCGCGACCTTGGCCCGGAAATAGCCATTCTCGGGCAGCCGTTCACTGCCGACGATCGACAGGGCAACGTGATGGCGAACGCCCGCGGCCGCTTCGGCAGCCAGCAGGTTACGGCTCGACGTTTCGAAGAAATCGAGAACGGCCTGGTCTTCCCACGAAGGCGCGTTCGCCACGTCGACGACAATATCGGTGCCGTCCATCGCCTGGGCCAGGCCCTCGCGGGTGATGCTGTTCACGCCCGTGCTGGGGGCGGCTGCGAGCACGTCATGGCCGCGCTCGCGGAGGTTATTCACAAGTTTCGATCCGATGAGGCCGGTGCCTCCAATGACGACGATCTTCATGGTTTCTCTCCGCTTCTGGACGGCAATCATTGCCGTCGATGTAGATCGAGAGTGCCAGCGCGCGTCAGGGAAGTCCTTGTACCGGCCTTGGGTTTGCCTTGAGGGAAGCTTGGTTTTTCGTCCAAAGAAACCGTGTGCGACGGGCATCCCTTTTGGACGGTGCAGCGGGTTACACGCTGTCGTATTATTCGATACCACTTATCAATAGCCAGCTCGGACACGGAGTCGGGGGCGCTCGACCAGGGGATTCTCACCTTGCCATTCGTGTTTGAAGACTACGTGCTCGATCAGCAGCGCCGGGAACTGACCTTGCGCGGGCAAGTCGTGACTGTCGGGCCGCAGGTCTTCGATCTATTGCTGCAGCTCGTCAGCAACCGCGATCGCGTCATGAGCAAGGACGACCTGCTCAAGGCCGTGTGGAGCGGCCGGATCGTCTCGGAATCGACGATCACCAGCCACATCAATGCGGTGCGCAAGGCCATCGGCGATACCGGCGAGGAGCAGCGCCTGGTGCGCACGGTCGCCCGTAAGGGCTACCGCTTCGTCGGCGAGATCAAGGTGGATGAGGACGGGGAAACGCGACAGCCTGACATCGAAGAACCCACGCCCGTGGACCTGAAGCAAACGCCTCCGCCCACCCTCGTCCTGCCGGACAAACCCTCCATTACCGTCCTGCCCTTCCACAACCTGAGCGGCGATCCGGAGCAGGAGTATTTCGCCGACGGCATGGTCGAGGACATCATCACCGCCCTGTCGCGTATCCGCTGGCTGTTCGTCATCGCACACAATTCAAGCTTCACCTACAAGGGTCGGGACGTGGACGTCCAGGGCGTCGGCCAGACGCTCGGCGTGCGCTACGTGCTGGAAGGTAGCGTGCGCAAGTCCGGGAACAAGGTACGCATCACCGGGCAACTGATCGACGCGACGACCGGGATGCATATCTGGGCGGAGCGCTTCGAAGGCATGCTCCACGACATCTTCGAGCTGCAGGATCAAATCGCCGAAAGTGTCGTCGGCGCCATAGCGCCGCAACTGGAACGGGCGGAAATCGAGCGCGCCAAGCGCAAACCGACGGAAAGCCTGGACGCTTACGACTATTACCTGCGCGGAATGCCGAAACTGCACAACGGCACCCGCGACGCCATCGAGGAAGCGCTGCCGTTGTTCTACAAAGCCATCGAGCTCGATCCGGAGTTCGCATCGGCTTATGGCATGGCAGCCTGGTGCCATTTCTGGCGCAAGCTAAATGGCTGGATGACCGATCGGCCTCGAGAAATCGCCGAGGGCGCACGACTTGCGCGTCTGGCGGTAGAGCTCGGCCGGGATGATGCGGTGGCGCTGACCCGAGGCGGACATGCACTTGCCCATCTCGCCGGCGATGTCGATGGCGGCATTGCCCTGCTCGACCGGGCACGCCTGCTCAACCCCAACCTCGCCCCCGCCTGGTTCCTGGGCGGTATCCTGCGCGCACTGCGCGGCGAAACAGACGCCGCCATCGAGCAGTTGACCCATGCCGTTCGCTTGAGTCCGCTGGATCCGGAAATGTTCAGGATGCAGGTCGGGATGGCGCTCGCACACTTCGTCGCCGGGCGCTTCGACGCCGCTGCTGCCTGGGCGGAAAAGGCGCTGGGCAACCTGCCCTGCCTCTTGGCATCGGTTGCCCTGATCGCGGCCAGTCATGCACTCAGCGGACGCATGGACAAAGCGAAGCAGGCGATGCAGCGTTTGCATGAGCTGGATCCGTCCTTGCGCGTCTCTAACCTGAAGGACTGGTTGCCAATCCAGCGTCCTGAGGATTTTGCGCGGTTTGCTGATGGACTGCGGCTGGCCGGGTTGCCTGAGTGACTCACGTGACCGTAAGAGCTGCCGAAGGCTGGCTGTCGAAAACAGTCATCCGCTACATCATTTTCAGTGAATCAATGCGTCGATTCGAGCCGTGATCCATTCACGGCTGTACGCAAGCACGCTAGCGGCAATCGCGGTCGGAAAGTGAATAAACCCGTGGGGAGAAGACGGTAACAAGTGCATCTCAACAGGTGCCGATTTCAGCCACCGATCGGCTATTTCGAGCGTGTCGTCTCTCAGGGGATCCAACTCACCGGCAAACATGAGCGCAGGCGGGAAATCCGTAAAGTCGCCGTACAGTGGTGACAAAGGTGGCTGCCGGCGTTCCTGGTCATTCAAGCCCGGTGTCAGCATGCGAAGCGCCTCAACCATGCCAGGACCGTCCAACAGCAGCGTTTCAGGGGGCGCTGCGCGGACGCTCGCCGTTCCCGCCAAATCGTAGACGCCGTAATACAACAGCGCACCGCTCACCCGTTGAAGCAAGCCGGGCCATTGTTTCAGCGCCAGCAACGTTGCCGCAGCCAGATGAGCCCCTGCCGATTCACCCACGACGATAACGGGCAGATCAGCAAACTCTCTACAGTCGTCATTCAGTAACCAGCGAGCGGCGCAAAGGCAGTCCTCCATCAGGCCTTCAACCGGAGTCGATACAGCAAGCCGGTAATCGACGGAGACGACCGTGACGTTGCACGTATTTACCATGGCAACGTTAAAGTCATCATTCATCTGCGCATTTCCGATTACCCATCCGCCCCCATGAAAATCAAGCACAACGCCCTTCGCCTTACCTCTCGGCCTAATGATGCGTACAGGCACTGGAACGCCGCCCAGACTAATCACCTTTCTTTCAGCCTTAAGCCCATGCTTGAGCAATTTACCCGCGCCGCCCATTTGACTGGCGCGCAGCAGCGCCTGGATCACACGGGGCGTGATGCGATTGCGAATTCGAAAGCGCGGTAACCAGGCGAGCTTTTTGTTGAAGTTGCGCACTTGCACCCAATCTCGCTCGCTAGCAGGCCAAGGCGCTTTAGTACCTCCTTCGGAGTTCATCATCAGTGGTTCCATCCAAATCATGTGTATCAGTAAACATGCAGGCAACAGGTGGGTGGATTCTAGCGATCGCATCTTGGCCAGAAACGGACACTCGAACACATGTAGGGCGAAGCGGTTACCCGTGTTCCGCTGCCAACAATGACCTGAACTGCGAAACGATCTCTGAAGATAGTCCGGCAGCTTCGAACACTGCGCAGGTAAAGCTAACGGGTGCAGGGCCTGGAGCAGTTATGATGCGGTCTGCAATCACAGCTACTGAACTGTTTCGATAAAGCGTGCGCCCTTCATAACCTACGACATTCTGTTGTAAGAAGTCAGCGCTGTTCGAGGTATGAGCAACCGTGTCGAGAAGCCCGGCCCTAGCAAGTGCCAGCGTTCCCCCACAGATACCGGCAATTGTCGCCCCACTTGAACGACTAGCATGAAGAAAGTCTCGAATATCCGGTGCTTCTGCACGTTCCCAGACCATTCCACCGATGACGGCAACAACGTCCGGCTTCCAGTCCAGGCAATGTTGCAAGTTGCTATCCACAGTTACAGCCAGCCCCCCCTGCGAGCGGAACTGCCCCGTAGCAGAGGCGAAAAATCTGACGTCGATCCCGTAAAACGGGGACCCAGTTCCAGCAATGAAAGCATATTCCCAGTCCGCAAAACCGGGTGTCAGTATCAAACCCACGCGTGCCATTAGTCAGAATCCTCCATGAAAACGACCAACATAAAGCGATAACAAATAGATCTCAACGGCTGCTTCGGGTCCAGGCTGTGTGAAAACCCGCTAAATACGTCGAAAACTGAGAGGCGCGAGGATTGCCTGTGAAATCAGCGGGCGAAAGCGCGAATTACCTTAGTCAGCTACATAGACGTTCGTAATGCCGTTC
>NZ_CAXAQH010000016.1:0-133971 GCF_963970905.1 Pseudomonas sp. EL_65y_Pfl2_R96
GCCCCCGTTTCCCAAAAAACCCCTTTCCCCCAAAAATTCGTTCCCGCCGTATTACCACCCCCCCCCGGGGGGGGGTTGGTGGTCGCCCCCCCCCCCCCCCCCCCGCTTCGCCCAACATTCCTCGCAATAGCCAAACGCCAGCCGTTTTGACCTTACGCAATCTTTACCCATAAAAAAACACAGACCGCCAATAGGTCCTTGCTATTTGACGAATAAGAATTATTCTCATTGAAACCCATCAATGGAGATGAGACCCATGACTTATTTGATCGATGCCTGGCTGGACCGCCCACATCCCTACCTCAGAATCCTGCATCGGGAAACCGGGGAAGTCTGTGCGGTGCTTGAAGAAGAAGCCTTGAACGAGCTGCAGGATCAGGGTGATCTGGACGTCAACGGCCTGAGTTCCAGTGAGCCGGTGGTGCTCAAGGAACTGGTGCGCAATCTGTTTCTGTTCTGCTATGCCCGGGCGTTGCGCCCGACCAGTGAACTGAACCATAAGATCGAACTATGAGACAACGCAAAAAAACTGTGGGAGCGAGCCTGCTCGCGATGGCATCACCTCGGTTTCACAGAAAAACCGAGTTGACTGCATCGCGAGCAGGCTCGCTCCCACATTAGCCCGTCATAACGACAGGCCGGGCATTACAGAACGTCGAGCAGTTCGACGTCGAATACCAGTACGCTGTGCGGCGGAATGCTGCCAACGCCTTGAGCGCCGTAAGCCAGTTCGCTCGGCACGTACAGACGCCATTTGCTGCCGGCGTTCATCAGTTGCAGGGCTTCGGTCCAGCCAGCGATGACGCCGCCAACCGGGAATTCTGCAGGCTGACCACGCTCGTAGGAGCTGTCGAACACAGTGCCGTCGATCAGGGTGCCGTGGTAGTGAGTGCGCACTTGATCCTCACGGGTTGGCTTGGCGCCTTCACCTTGAGTCAGCACTTCGAATTGCAGGCCGGAAGCCAGGGTGGTGATGCCTTCGCGCTTGGCGTTTTCAGCCAGGAAAGCCAGACCTTCGCCAGCAGCCGCTTCAGCCTTGGCAGCCGCTTCGGCTTGCATGATCTCGCGGATCACTTTGAAGCTGGCGGACATTTCTTCCTGACCCACACGGCTTGGCTTGCCGGCGAACGCGTCGGTCAGGCCAGCCAGGATCGCGTCCAGGCTAACGCCCGGTGGCGGGTTGTCACGCAGCTGGTCGCCCAACTGACGGCCAATGCCGTAGCTGACGCGGGTTTCGTCGGTGGACAGATTTACTTCGGACATCACACTGCTCCGCTGTGGGGCATCCCTGAAAGGTAAATATTCGTACAGCACTTCCAGAAGAGCCCTTCATAAAAAAGGGCCAGCAGACTAGCACAGATGCCGTCACGTTGATGAGCGGTGTCAGCCCTGTTACGCAGAACGGAAGGTGCTCGGCACTTTTGGGCTTTCCTCAGTGCTGGCACCGCACATTTCGTCATGAGCCGGGGTATGTACAACGTTGAATGACTTGGGACAGGCGTGAAGCACTTCACGCGCATGCTCGACCGAGCGCAGCTGCAATATCTTGCCGTGGGCATCGAGCAATGGATGCGCCGAGCCATGCATCCGTGCCTCCAGCACGTAGAACACGCCTTCCATCGAAACCAGGTTCAGCTCATCGATCTTTCCGGCGATGGCAAACACATTCAACTCTTGCAGGTTCATGAACGCACCTCATGCAGTGGCGAGTCAGGATCCTTACAGGGATATGCCTCGACGTGCCAAAGCACAAGCCACAAACGACACCGCCTGTCTGTTTCACAACTCTGTGGGAGCGGGCTTGCTCGCGAAGACGGTGCAACTGCCAACGATGATGCTGAATGTCATGGCCTCTTCGCGAGCAAGCCCACTCCCACAAGAATCAGTCGATCAGTGCTTGGTCAGCTTGTCCAGATAGCCCATGGCAAACGCAGACACCACAAAGGTAATGTGGATGATCATGTACCACTGCAGATGCTCGGGATCGGTGCCAGTAGCCAACGGGAGGCGTACATTGCATTTTCGATAAAGCGTTCCATTAAATCTCACATCAGGGCTGGAAATGGCGGCGAGTATAACAGCCACCTGTTACACCCAGAAACCGCCGAAAAATCCGCAACCTGCGTGTGTGTGACAAAGTTTTTCTGCTAGTGTCCAGATCATTGACAGGTCAGCGGCGTCAGACAGGAAGACTGGAAATGGATGTGCGATTGCCTTTAACGAGTGCCGGACTTTGCCTCGCTCTGTTGCTCGGTGGTTGTTCGCCCAGCGATGAGAAACGCCAGGTCAGCCTCGAAGAAAAGACCGCGCAGTTCGAAAAATCCCTGGAGACGATCGAGGATCCGAAACTCAAGGACGCTGTGGCCGAGCTAGGCGGCTCACTGTTATTGCTCGAGCGCGCACAACTCAAGCTCGACAGCAAACCGGTGGTCACCGAATACGGCGAAGACGCCCTCGTCGTGCTCAAGCACTACCCCACGCCCCAGGCACTGGTCGACACCTACATCAACGGTCTGTTCGTGCTGCACAAGGATTCCAGTTCGGATTACCTGACCGACCTGCAACCGGTATTCCCCTTCAACTTCAACATTCCGGGCACGTTCCTTTTTCCTCATGGCCTGGAATGGCAATCGGTGACCCTGAGCAACAAGCGCGTCATCGCGTTTCAGCCGGAATGGTCGGAAACCGATCCCGGTATTCAGCTGAGCCCGTCCAGTTCCAACCTGACCAATCCCGATGATTTGACGGTGACCTACCCCTTCATCGAGGGGCTGGATGTGGATAGGAAGAACCAGCCACAACCGGTGAGCCTGCAAGGCAAGGTGGAAATCATCGCTCCACGCCGGCTCTACAGCTTCGACCTGACGAAAAAGGACGTCGGCCAGACGCGCACCAACGACAACCTCAGTGTCACGCTGCTGAAGCTTGAAAAAAACCATGCCGAAATCGAATTCAGTAACAGCGCGCCGCCAGACCCCGAGGTCCGCGATACGCCGCTCAACCCACTGATCGTTCAGGCCAGGGACGCCACCGGGCAATTCCTCGCTCGCTCGGGCGCGATCAATGAAACTGCCGCACAAATTGCGTTCTATCAAAAACAACTGGCGCAAATGCAGCAGCAGAAGGGCTGGAGCGAAGCATTCGAAAAACAGCTCGACGACGATCAGCGTGCGTTTGAAAAGCAACAGACCCGGCATTACACCAAGGTGTACTTCAACGGACCGATCGAAACCCTCGAAGTCAGCCTGCTGGACTTCTCGGGGGTCACGGTCACTCGAAAAAACCTGGACCTGCCGGTACGCCGCTTCGACCAGCACACCACGGAAAAAACCATCCAGCCACTGACCTTGCCCGTGGTGGTGTATGACGACCAGGCCGCGACCTGGCTCAAAGGTGCAACGCTGGGCGAGGAGCAATTGAAAAAGAGCATCAGCATCAGTCAGTCGGTCGATGACCCGAGCGCCGCGCGCATCGAGTTCGATCACCCCAGAAGCTTCAATGACGAACTGCTCGGCACCTCTTTCAATCCCAGCGAAAGCCCGGTGACGTTCTTTACCCAAGATGACAAGGGGCAGCGCGATGGGCCGATCGAACTGCCACCGGAGGCGTATCAGGTCGACCCACTACGCGGCACCATCACCTACGATCTGAATCTGTTTGCAGAAACACCGGCCTACGCGGTGGGCTCCATGCCCCTGCTCCTGGCGACTATCGGCCAGCAAACGTACGACACCCAACCATTGCCCAAAGGCCTGGCGTTCAAAGGGAATGCACTGGTGGTTGACCTGAAGCTGTTTCCCGCCCAGGACTGGCGCTTTTTCGCCAAGGACAACAGTGGCAACTATCTGAAAGAGATTCTTTCGGTCATTCATGACGCGAGCACGCAAGGCCCGGCGTTATTCGCAGTGCATTACTTCTATGGCCAGCCCACACGTCTGGAAACTTATCAGCGAACCAACCTCACCACCGTGCAGTACGGTTTCGAGGTCAAACTCGATAAGGCCGAGCCAGGCAACCTTGATCAATAGCCTGTTCAGTGCTCGGGCCGAAACTCGAAACCGCCAAGGTTGCGGCAACGGCCACCATTGATCTCTCGCAACTGGGCTTGCAGGTGCAGGCACCAGATTTGCGGGTCATCGGCCAATTCGTAGCCATGCAGAGTCAGACTTTCAACAATGGTGTCGAGGATCGACTCAGCCACGACCGGCCCATGAAACGGGCCCTGAGCCTTGATGGCTGAAGGTTGTTCGCCGGCCATTCCGGCGGCGAAGAGCAAGGTCCACATGCCCGTATCTCCCGCCAGCGGGCGGATAGCACATTCGATACGGGTCACAAGGCCCAGGCATTGACGGGTGAGGCAGAGGTTGCGCGACATGGCGGCGACCCTCGGTAGATCCGGTATTCAGCCCCCACGGGAAGGCTGTCTCGATCCAGTGATTACTGTCGATGTCCTTGAGCTGAGAATAGAAGAAAAGTTCGGCTCGCACGCGGACCGAGACCAGAAGGCGCCGAGCGGTCACGGCGTGAATATTGACGCCATTTTGGCGACGCTTTTAATTTGCATTGAACACAAAACCCTGTGGGAGCGGGCTTGCTCGCGAAGGCGGCATAACAGTCGACATTAATGCTGAATGTCAGTCCGTCTTCGCGAGTAAGCCCGCTCCTACATGGGGGGGCGCGTCAGGCCGGCTTGGTTTCCACCAACGCTTCCTGCGCCAACTCCTTTTCGGCCTCCTTGAGGTCTTCGTCGCTGATCATTTCCGCGATCACCCGCAAGCGTTCCACCACCCGGGCGTTGACGCTGCCTTCAGGAAATTCGCCATTCTCATCCGGCTCACCGGCCGGCTCGCCGACCAACAGGCTCAGGGCTTCGTCAGCCTGGCGCACCGCGTAGACATGGAACTGCCCCGCCCGCACCGCCGCCAACACCTTCTCGTCGAGCATCAGCGTAGCAACGTTGGCCTGAGGAATGATCGCCCCTTGCTCACCGGTCAGGCCGCGAGCTTCGCAGAGCCGGAAGAAACCTTCGATCTTCTCGTTGACCCCACCCACCGCCTGCACTTCACCGAACTGGTTGATCGAACCGGTAATCGCGAAGCACTGCTTGAGCGGGGTTTTCGACAAGGCCGAGATCAGTGTGCAGGCCTCGCCCAAAGACGCGCTATCGCCGTCGACATAACCGTAGGACTGCTCCAGGGCGATACTCGCGGAAATCGCCAACGGGAATTCCTGGGCATAACGGCTGCCCAGGTACCCGGTGAGGATCATCACGCCTTTGGAGTGGATCGGCTGGCCGAGGTTGACCTCGCGCTCGATGTCGACGATACCGCTGCCGCCCGGATAAACCGTGGCGGAGATCCGCGCCGGCACCCCGAAAGCCGAATCGCCGACTTCCAGCACCGTCAGCCCGTTGCACTTGCCGACCGCCGCGCCATCGGTGTCGATCAGAATGATCCCGGCCAGCATGTCATCGAGAATCCGCGCCGAAACGCGCCCGGTACGGGTGGCCTTGGCCTTGAGTGCACGTTCGATGTGCCCGGCGTCGGTCATCTCGTCACCCGCCAGGTCGCGAATGAAATCCGCTTCGCTGACCAGCTGGAACAGATCGCCGATCCGCGCCGACAAACGCCCTTGATGTTCGGCCAGACGCGCGCTGTAAGTCGCCAGACGCGCCACCGCATCGGCGGTCAGCGGCGCCATGCCTTCCTCGGACGTACGGGTTTTGAGTAACTGGGCGAACTGCTCCAGGCTCTCGTCGACCATCGGGATGTCTTCGTCGAAATCCACCAGGACGCGGAACATCTCCTGGAAGTCCGGATCGAGGTCTTGCAGCGTGTAGTAGAGCTGCCGGGCGCCGATGATGACGACCTTGACCTGCAACGGAATGTTTTGCGGTGTCAGGGTCACGGTGGCCAGACGGCCCAGCTCACCCAGAGGCGATTCCATTTTCAGCTTGCGCGATTGCAGGGCGCGCTTGAGCGCATCCCACACAAATGGCTCGCTGAGCATTTTTTCCGCTTCGAGGATCAGGAAACCGCCATTGGCCCGGTGCAGCGCACCCGGTCGCAGCTGCCGATAGGTGGTGTAGAGCGCGCCTTGGTCGGTGCTGTATTCGATGCGACCGAACAGGTTGTCGTAGGTCGGGTGCGGCTCGAAGACCACCGGCGCACCGCCGCTGAACGGATGACCCACCACCAGGCTCGGGGCGTATTGCTCTTCAAGCAATTTGCGGGCGACAGCGTCGGTCTTGCTGTCGTCCACCAGTTGCTCGACCACTGTCTTGAGCAGGTACACCTGCATCGCTTGCAGGTAACCGCAAACGCCTGCGTTTTCCGCGTACTTTTCCGACAGCGGCGACAGCAATGGCTGCAAGGCCAGGGTGATGGTTTCTTCGTTGAGCTGACGCAGCTGATTGCTCGACTCGCGCTTCCATTGCGGCAGGCTGGCAAGTTCTTCGTTCAACCGCTCTTCGAGCCCGGAAATGTCGTCATGAAAGCGCTCGCGCTCGGCTTCCGGCAACTGGGCGAACTCAGCCTCATCCAGGGCCTTGCCTTCGCTCATCGGCGTGAAGGCGATGTTGCTGCTGTCGCGGTACAGCGCGACCTCTTTCTCCAGCGCCAGACGCTCGATCACGTCCAGTGCCCGGTCATAACGCTGGTTGAAAGCGCGGTCGATGGCGCTTTTCTTCTGCTGGTAGGACGGGTGCTCGAACACCGCCGGAAAGGTCGCCAACAGGTTGTCGATCAAACCGTTGATGTCGCCGATGAAGGCGCCTGCGGTGCCCGACGGCAACTCCAGGGCGCGAGGCTCGCGCGGCTCATCGAAATTATTGACGTAGACCCAGTCCGCCGGGGTCTGCAGGCGTTTGCCTTCGGCCTTGAGGTAGCGTTTGACGAACGAGAAGCGGCCAGTGCCGGGCTCGCCCATGACGAATACGTTGTAACCGGGGCGTGGCATGGCCACACCGAACTGCAAGGCTTCGACCGCACGTTCCTGGCCAAGCACACCGCGGAAGGGCTCCAGATCATTGGTGGTAGAGAAGCTGAACTGTTCAGCGGAAAACGGACGGGTCAGCGCTTCGGGCGCTAGACGCAAGCTGGCAGCAACAGGATCAGGCATCGGGCTTCCTTACATCAGGCGGGGCAGATAGCGGCATTCTGGCGCTGCCCGTACCTCACTGGCAAGGCGCGCCTCAAGCCAAAGCTTAGACAAAGCGCCAGCTCCAGGCCGAGCGGGTCAAAATCAATGTTTTCAAGGAATGTTTCGCAAAAGGTTACGCAACCCCTTAAACTCCAAACCGCGCGGCTGGAACTAATAACCGGCCCACTGGCACCATTAGGGGCCAGCACCCTGTCCATTGGCATGCACACAAAAGAGAACATAGCTATGAAACGGATTCTTCTCGGTACTCTCTTCACCGCTGTATCCATCAACGCCATGGCTCAGGCGCCAGGCGGTCCGGACTGCGGTTGGGGCAACATGCTGTTCGAAGGTCAGCGTGGCACCCCGGCACACTTCCTGGCATCCACCACCAACGGCACTTCCGGTAACGCAACCTTCGGTATGACCTCCGGTACCAACGGTTGCTCGACCAATGCGGCGCTGACCTATGGCGGCAAATCCTGGATCGCCATGAATGGCATGATGAACGAGCTGTCCGAAGACATGGCCAAAGGTCAGGGCGAAGCGCTGACCACTTACGCCGTGGTCCTGGGCGTGGCGCCGGAAGACCGTGCGCATTTCGCCGCGGTGGCTCATCAGCACTTCCAGCAGATTTTCAGCAAAGCTGATGTGACCGCTGAAGACGTGCATACCAACACCCTGGCCGTATTGAAGAACGATCCTCGTCTGGCCAAGTACGCCACTCAAGCATAAGCTCGACCCACCCCGCTCCTTTCTGGGAGCGGGTTTTGTTTTTTGGACCTGACCCCTTGGTCTTTGTTTTCTTCGAGTTCAAGTAGCCTCCTATGCTCAAACGCCTTGCCTGGCTGGCGCTCTGTGTCTGCGCCCCGCTGTCCGGCGCGCCACACATCGACAATCAACGTTTGCAGCACTTGGCCAACGACCCCTTCTGGATTTCCCTGGGCCATTACGAAACCGCCAAGCTCGGTGGCTGGCGCAGTTACGTCAGCGACAAGAAGTTCTTCCTCGCCCCCGATGGTAACGAACACCCCGACCGTGAACTGGCGGCGACCGTGCAGGCACTGTATGCCCCGGCCAGTGCCGGCGAGCAGCATGCGCAATGCGTCTATCCGGCCCGCACCCGCTGGTTGAGGGCGCAGCTTGAGCTGAGCGGTCTGCCGACGCCGGACTGCGCTGAGTTCAAACAGTGGTTCAAGGACGTTTCGCCCCACAGTGCGGTGATGATTTTCCCGGCGGCCTACCTGAACAGCCCGTCGTCGATGTTCGGTCACACGTTGCTACGCATCGATCAGGCCGATGTGCAGAGCGACAAGACGTCACTACTCAGTTACGCGATCAACTTCGGCGCCTACATCGAAGGTTCGGACAACAGCATTCTGTACGCCTGGAAAGGCTTGATGGGCGGTTATCCGGGGCTGTTTGCCCTGGTGCCCTACCAGGAAAAGCTCTCGGAATACCGTAGCCTCGAGAACCGCGATCTGTGGGAATACCGCCTGAATCTGACCCAGCAGGAAACCGAGCGCATGGTCGAGCACGTCTGGGAACTCAAACAGATCCAGTTCGACTACTTTTTCTTCGACGAAAACTGCTCTTATCGCCTGCTTGAGCTGCTGCAAGTGGCGCGGCCGGGCCTGAAGTTGACCGAGCAATTCCCGTTGACCGCCATTCCCACCGACACGGTCAAAGCGGTGAAACAGGCCGGGCTGGTGGAATCGATTGAATATCGCCCGTCCCGCGAGCGTGAGCTGCTGAGCCGCGCAGAACCGTTGACCGCTGAAGAACAGGACTGGGTGCTAAAGCTCAGTGCCGATCAGAAGCAATTGCAGGCCCCGGCGTTCAAGGCTCAGCCTCGAGACCGTCAGGCGTTGATCATCGATGCGGCTTACCGCCTGGAACGTTATCGCGCCAACGGCCAGGAACGTGACCCGCAACGGGCGCAGCGCAGTTTCGAATTGCTGCGCGCAATCAATCAAAACCCGCCTCCGGAACTGGACATTGCGCAACCTGACTTGCCCGAAGACGGCCACGAATCCCGTACCTGGCAGGCCGGCATCGGCACCCGGGGCGACAAGGCCTTCGGCGAATATGGCCTGCGCATGGCCTATCACGACCTCAACGACAACGCCGAAGGCTTCCCGCTTGGCGCGCAGATCGAAATCCTGCAGATGAAGCTGCGCCAATACGAAGGTAATCACTGGCAGTTGCAGCAACTGGACCTGGCGACCATCCGCTCCCTGACCCCGCGCAACGCGCTCTTGCAGCCGTTGTCGTGGCAAGTCACCGGCGGCCTGGAGCGCGTGCCGGGCAAGCACGATGACGAAACCCTGGTCAGCCATGTCAACGGTGGCGGCGGCGGAACCTGGCAACTGGGTGACGACATGCTCGGGTTCGCCTTGGGCACCGTTCGCGTGGAGCACAACAATGACTTCGCGGGCTTCATCGCCCCGGCGGCGGGCTTTAACAGCGGCCTGCTGTGGAAAAACCCGCTGGGCAATTTCAGCCTGGAAGCCAAGGGTGATTACTTCACTAACGGCGAAGTGCGCCGTAGTGTGAGCCTGAATCAGCAGTGGGAATTGTCGCGTAATCTGGGTGTGCGCCTAAGTGCCCAACGCGAGTTCAGCCACCTGGCTTCACCCGAAAACGAAGTGATGCTTGAGGTGAAGTGGTATCACTATTGATCGTTGCTTAACCGCAAAAGATCGCAGCCTTCGGCAGCTCCTACAGGACCGCATATAACCGTGCTTTTGTAGGAGCTGCCGAAGGCTGCGATCTTTTAATCTTTCTTTCACTCCCAGCTGACAAATCCGCTTCTAGACTTCCCTTATAGGCCGTTGAACGGTCCAGGAGTCCAAGATGTGGCGTTGCGTGGGTGTGTGGGGGTTGTTGGTATTGATCACGGGGTGCCAGTCGACCCATGAAGATCTGATCAGCAAGGGTTATCCACCGGCATTCGCCGACGGCTTCGATGACGGTTGCAGCAGTGGCCGGCAGGCCGCCGGGGCAATCACTGGCGAGTTTCGCAAAAACGTCCCACGTTACCTCAAGGACAAGCAATACGCCGAAGGCTGGACCGATGGCTTCCGTCAGTGCCAGGCCATGCGCGAAAACGAGGATCGAAACGAGTACAGGGAACGCCATTGGGACGAGCGCGAACGGGCCTGGCAACAGCAGAAAGACCGGGACGCCGCGCGAGCCTATCGCTCGCAATAAGTCGTTTACAGACATTCGTCGAAACTTAAAGCCTGCGACCATGGCCCAAACCCTATAACGGGAGAAAAGCATGAGTCGTGCCTTCGTCAATGAAGATAACGCCGCCGCGCAAGCCGATCAGCCAGTCGAACGGCAGGTCAGCGCGCAGCCCAATTACGTCACGCCAGCCGGTTTCGCACAGCTTCAGGCGAAAGTCGACGAGCTGCAAAACCTGCTCGATCAGGAAAGCGCCAAAGGTGACCTGGCCGATAAGCAGCGCCAGGCCGACCTCGATCGCGACTGGCGCTACTTCAAGCAGCGCCTGCAAAGCGCCCAGGTGGTCGCACTGGCTTCCTCGACCGATAAAGTGCAGATCGGCAACTGGGTGACATTTGCCGACGAACACAATCATGAACAGCGCGTGCAATTGGTCGGAGAAGACCAAGCGGATGCCGCCCATGGGCTGATCAATTGGAGCTCGCCGCTGGGGCGAGCATTGCTTGGGGCGCAAGTGGGCGATGACGTGTTGTGGAAGCGGCCGGCGGGGGATTTGGTGATTGAGGTTCTTACGATAGAGATCGGGTGATATCGAGGCCGCCATCGCGAGCAGGCTCGCTCCCACAGGGGATTTGTATTGGCCACCAATTTTCAGTTCACTGAAGATCAAATGTGGGAGCGAGCCTGCTCGCGATAGCCGCGACTCGGTCTTCCTGAAACCCATAAAAAACGGAGCCCCGAAGGCTCCGTTTTTTATGCAACCAACCTGAAATCAGGCCAGTTTCTTGTGCCGTACGCGGTGCGGCTGGGAAGCCGCTTCGCCGAGGCGTTTCTTGCGATCGGCTTCGTACTCGGTGTAGTTGCCTTCGAAGAACACGGCTTGCGAGTCGTCTTCGTACGCCAGGATGTGAGTCGCGACGCGGTCAAGGAACCACCGATCGTGAGAGATCACAATGGCGGCGCCCGGGAAGTCCAGCAAGGCTTCTTCCAGGGAACGCAGGGTTTCAACGTCGAGGTCGTTGGACGGTTCGTCGAGCAGCAGGACGTTGCCGCCCTCTTTCAGGGTCAGGGCCAGGTGCAAGCGACCACGCTCACCGCCGGACAGGTCCTTGACGAACTTCTGCTGATCGCCGCCCTTGAAGTTGAAACGGCCAACGTAGGTGCGCGACGGGATCTCGTAGCTGCCGATGCGAATCTGGTCGGAACCGTCGGAGATCTGCTGGAACACCGTTTTGCTGCCTTCCAGGTCTTCACGGCTTTGATCCACGCATGCCAGTTGCACGGTTTCGCCGACTTCGATGCTGCCCGAATCCGGCGTTTCCTTGCCCATCAGCATGCGGAACAGCGTCGATTTACCGGCACCGTTACCGCCGATCACACCAACGATGGCGCCTTTAGGCATGGAGAACGACAGGTTGTCGATCAACACGCGATCGCCGTAGCCCTTGCTGACGTTCTTGAATTCGATGACCTTGTCGCCCAGGCGCGGACCGGCCGGGATGTAGATCTCGTTGGTTTCGCTGCGCTTCTGGAATTCCTGCGATTGCATTTCTTCGAAGCGTTGCAGACGGGCCTTGGATTTGGACTGGCGGGCCTTGGCGCCTTTGCGCACCCACTCCAGTTCTTCCTTCATGGCCTTTTCGTGGGCCGACTGCTGCTTGGATTCGGCCGCCAGACGATCGGACTTGGCTTCGAGCCAACCCGAATAGTTGCCCTCGTACGGGATACCGGCACCACGGTCGAGCTCGAGGATCCAGCCGGCGACGTTGTCCAGGAAGTAGCGGTCGTGCGTGATCGCAACCACGGTGCCCGGGAAGTCGTGCAGGAAATGCTCCAGCCAGGCGACGGAATCGGCGTCCAGGTGGTTGGTCGGTTCGTCGAGCAGCAGCATGTCCGGGGCGGACAGCAGCAGACGGCACAGGGCCACACGGCGCTTTTCACCACCGGAGAGGTGTTCGACCCTGGCGTCCCAGGCCGGCAGACGCAGTGCATCGGCGGCGACTTCCAGTTGGCGATCCAGGTTGTGACCGTCGCTGGCCTGCAGGATGGCTTCGAGTTTGGCCTGTTCGGCAGCGAGCTTGTCGAAGTCGGCATCCGGATCAGCGTAAGCGGCGTAGACCTCGTCCAGGCGCGCCTGGGCATCCTTGATCACGCTGACCGCTTCCTCGACCACTTCTCGCACGGTCTTGGTCGGGTCCAGAATGGGTTCTTGCGGCAGGTAGCCGATGTTCAGGTCTGGCATCGGACGGGCTTCACCGTCGAACTCGGTGTCGACGCCCGCCATGATTTTCAACAGGGTGGATTTACCCGAACCGTTGAGGCCGAGTACGCCGATCTTGGCGCCAGGGAAGAACGACAGCGAAATGTTTTTCAGGATTTCCCGCTTCGGCGGAACAACTTTGCCCAGCCGATGCATGGTGAAGACGTATTGAGCCATGGAGAACCTAGGGTCAGTGACTGATGAATGATTAGAGCGCAGGCGATGCCCGGCCAGGCCATGCGCGTCGTTCGATTGATGGGTATCAAGGCGTGCGCGCTGAAAAAACCTGAGTCTAGGAGCTGGAACGCTCCCGCGTAACCGGCAAAGCTACCTGATTGACGGAAGGCAGTCCAGCCGAGCGGGACTGGCACTTCGCCACAACTCAAGGCATGCTAGCCGCCCTTCGGGCGCCCGGCTTATAGTGCACGTCGCGCCAGTCCAGCCAAACCGCAGGATTACAGTTTGTCCAATGTCACTCCGACACCGTTCGTTAGCGCACTTGATTCTGCGAGCGGCTCCCCCCTGCGCGGAACATTGAAGGGCGCGCTGGCGACCCTCGTGCTGTTGCTGCTCACCCTCCTGTTCTGGCAGCTCCTGGATCAGCTTCGCGAAACCCAGAAAAACCAGCGCCAGTACACCATCGACTACACCGCCGATCTGGCTTCGCAAGTCAGCCTGAACATGGCGCTCAATGCCCAGATCGCCCTTAATTTGCTACCGTTCATCGAACAACCGCAAAGCGCCGACGAACAGCAGGCGTTGCTGCTCAAACTGCAACAATCGCTGCCCGACCTGCGCAGCCTGGCGCTGCTCAGCCCCTCCGGAAAGATTCTCAGCGACAGCGCCGTCGACAGCCCGGACGCCAGCTACCTGAGCGAACTGGTCCAGCGCAGCCGCGCCCAGGCCCACTATTTCAGCAATGCTGACGACGGCTCGGTGGTGCACCTGCTCCTGCATCAGGCCAGCGGCAGTTCCCGCGGCTATTGGGCCCTGCGCCTGACGCCAACGTTTTTCGCTTCACTGACCAAACAGGGCGACACCGGCATTCGCCCCCTGTGGCTGGTGGAGAACCGCATCAATCATCAAATCATCAGCCGTGAGGATGCCCTGCCCTCGGCCAAGCCGACGGTGTTGACACCCGATGAACTGGCCAACAGCGTGCTGACCGTTCCTCTGAGCAGCAGCGACTGGCAACTGCGCGGGCTGTTCGACCGGCAACAGGTGCTCGAGCAACTGCTGCCGGCGTTTATCGGCAAATGCCTGCTGGGCCTGGCCTTCTCTCTGCTACCGTTCATCGCGCTGCTGAACATTCGTCGCCGTCAACGCCAGCTGCACGAAGGCCGCCGACGCTATCAGGACATTTTCGAAGGCACCGGCGTTGCGTTATGCGTGCTCGACCTGTCCGGGCTTAAAAGTATTTTCGACAAGGCTCAACTCAACAGCAGCGAGCAGTTGAAGGCCTGGCTCGACACACCGGAGCAACGCCAGCAACTGCTGCAGGAACTGCGCATCACCGAGGTCAATCAGGTTGCCCTGCAACTGCTCAACGTCAATTCTTGCGATCAGGCCTGGAAACTGCTGATCGACGGCTGTCCGCTGGACTGCACGGCCATCGGCAATCAAGTGCTCGACGCAGTGCTCCACCAGCAGAAACAGCTTGAGCTGGAAATCAAATTCCAGGACGCCGATCGCCGCGACCAGCACCTATGGCTGGTGTTGCGCCTGCCAGAAGATCAGGCCGACTATAGAGCGGTGATCCTGAGCATCAGCGACATCACTAGCCGTAAGCTCATCGAACTGTCGCTGCTGGAGCGTGAAGGGTTCTGGTCCGACGTGGTGCGCACCGTGCCGGATCACCTGTATGTGCAGGATGTGATCAGCCCGCGGATGATCTTCAGCAACCACCATCTGGGGCAGACGCTGGGTTACAACCGCACCGAGCTGCACCAGATGGGCGAGTACTTCTGGGAAATCCTCTTGCACCCCGAAGATGCCGACTATTACCACCGTTCACGCCAATCCCAGCGTCAAGCCGGTTACACCCAATTGCTGCAGTGCCAGCTGCGTTTCCGTCATCGCAACGGCAAATGGCGGCGTTTCGATATACGCGAACAGGCCTTGGCGCGAGACAAGCACGACCAGGTCACACGCATCATCGGCGTGGCCAAGGACATCACCGAACAGATCGAAGCCAGCGAGTCTCTGCGCGATAGCGAGCAGCGTTACCGGATGCTCGCCGAAAGCATCAGCGACGTGATTTTCTCCACCGACAGCAAGATGGCGCTCAATTACGTTAGCCCTTCGGTGCAAGCCGTGCTGGGCTTCGACGCCGACTGGATATTCCAGAACGGCTGGCAATCGACCATCGCAAACCCGCAACAACTGAGCGGCATCTACAGCCTGATGGACCGGGTCAGCAAAGCGCTGGATAAACCCGATCAACTGGCACTGCTGCGCAGTCAGGTGCAGACCCAACTGTTTTTGTTCGACTGCCTGCGGGCCGACGGACGCAAGATTCCCATCGAGTTGCGTCTGGTGCTGGTCTGGGACGAACACGGTGCCTTCGAAGGCGTGCTCGGGGTCGGTCGCGACATCAGCCAGCAACGCCGGGCCGAGAAAGACCTGCGCATGGCAGCCACGGTATTCGAGCACTCGACCTCGGCGATTCTGATCACTGACCCGGCCGGCTACATCGTCCAGGCCAACGAGGCCTTCAGTCGCGTCAGCGGCTATGCGGTGTCCCAGGTCCTCGATCAGTTGCCGAACATGCTCACCGTCGACGAGCAGCAGGAAGCTCATCTGCGCTATGTGCTCAAGCAATTGCATCAGCACAGCACCTGGGAAGGCGAAGTCTGGCTCAAGCGCCGCAATGGTGAGCATTACCCGGCCTGGGTCGGGATTACGGCGGTGCTCGACGACGAAGGCGACCTGGCCAGTTACGTGTGTTTCTTCAGCGACATCAGCGAACGCAAGGCCAGTGAACAACGAATTCACCGCCTCGCCTATTACGATGCCCTGACCCACCTGCCCAACCGCACGCTGTTCCAGGATCGCCTGCACACCGCGCTGCAATCGGCCGAACGACAGAAGTCCTGGGTGGTGCTGATGTTCCTCGACCTGGACCGCTTCAAGCCGATCAACGACTCCCTGGGCCACGCCGCCGGCGACCGTATGCTCAAGGAAATGGCCACGCGCCTGCTGGGTTGCGTCGACGATGACGACACCGTGGCGCGCATGGGCGGCGATGAGTTCACGTTGCTTCTGCAACCGCGGGTCAACCGCGAGATCGCCCTGAACCGGGCGATTCATGTGGCCGAACAGATCCTCGCCAGCCTGGTGAAACCGTTCGTGCTGGAAGGCCGCGAGTTTTTTGTCACTGCCAGTATCGGTATTGCCCTGAGCCCTCAGGACGGCAGCGAACTCAGTCAGCTGATGAAAAACGCCGACACTGCGATGTACCACGCCAAGGAGCGTGGCAAAAACAACTTCCAGTTCTATCAGGCGGACATGAACGCCAGTGCCCTGGAGCGCCTGGAGCTGGAAAGCGACTTGCGCCATGCCCTGGAGCAAAACGAATTCGTGCTGTATTACCAACCGCAATTCAGCGGCGACGGCAAACGCCTGACCGGCGCCGAAGCCCTGCTGCGCTGGCGCCACCCGCGACGCGGTCTGGTGCCGCCGGGGGATTTCATTCCGGTGCTCGAAGAACTCGGCCTGGTAGTGGATGTCGGCGACTGGGTGATCAGCGAAGCCTGCCGTCAGCTCAAGACCTGGCACCAGGCCAAGGTGCGGGTACCGAAGGTTTCGGTGAATATTTCGGCCCGGCAGTTCTCCGACGGGCAGCTCGGCACGCGGATCGCCACGATTCTCAAGGAAACCGGCCTGCCGCCGGCGTGCCTGGAGCTGGAACTGACCGAAAGTATTCTGATGCGTGAAGTCAGCGAGGCGATGCAGATCCTCGCCGGGTTGAAAAACCTCGGCTTGAGTATCGCGGTCGACGACTTCGGCACCGGTTATTCATCGCTCAACTACCTCAAGCAATTCCCGATCGACGTGCTTAAAATCGACCGTACTTTCGTCGACGGCCTGCCCTCGGGCGAACAGGATGCGCAGATTGCCCGGGCGATCATCGCCATGGCTCACAGCCTCAATCTGGCGGTGATCGCCGAGGGTGTGGAAACCCACGAGCAGCTCGACTTCCTGCGTGAGCATGGTTGCGATGAGGTTCAGGGGTATCTGTTTGGACGTCCGATGCCGGCGAGTCGGTTTGAGGCGCAGTTCAGCAATGATGCGTTGTTCATGTTTGACTGAAGCTATGTGGTGAGGCTGCTGGCCTCATCGCGGGCAAGCCCGCTCCCACAGTTTTTTGGGTGAATCCAAGATTTGTGACCACTGAAGATCACTGTGGGAGCGGGCTTGCCCGCGATGAGGCCCGCACGATCACCGCTGATCCCGTCATGAAGCCCACTTGTCTGCGACATGATGTCCTTTCATATGCCATCTAAAACCCATTGGGTTAGAATGCCCCCCTTTTCTGCCCCGATCCTTGAGGACCGCCATGTTCAGCCGTGATTTGACTATTGCCAAGTTCGACGCCGACCTTTTTGCCGCCATGGAGCAAGAAGCTCAGCGCCAGGAAGAACACATTGAGCTGATCGCTTCGGAAAACTACACCAGCCCTGCGGTAATGGAAGCTCAAGGCTCGGTATTGACCAACAAGTACGCCGAAGGCTACCCGGGCAAGCGCTACTACGGTGGTTGCGAGTTCGTCGACGTGGTTGAGCAACTGGCCATCGACCGTGCCAAAGAACTGTTCGGCGCCGATTACGCCAACGTTCAGCCCCACGCCGGTTCGCAAGCCAACAGCGCCGTTTACCTGGCCCTGCTGCAAGCAGGCGACACCATTCTGGGTATGAGCCTGGCCCACGGCGGTCACCTGACCCACGGTGCCAGCGTTTCGTCCTCCGGCAAGCTGTACAACGCCGTTCAGTACGGTATCGACGCCAACGGCCTGATCGACTACGACGAAGTCGAGCGTCTGGCGGTCGAGCACAAGCCGAAAATGATCGTGGCCGGTTTCTCTGCCTACTCGCAGATTCTGGATTTCCCGCGTTTCCGTGAAATCGCCGACAAGGTTGGCGCCTACCTGTTCGTCGACATGGCCCACGTGGCCGGTCTGGTCGCCGCTGGCGTCTACCCGAACCCGGTTCCTTTCGCTGACGTCGTGACCACCACCACCCACAAGACCCTGCGTGGTCCACGTGGCGGTCTGATCCTGGCTCGCGCCAACGCCGACATCGAGAAGAAGCTGAACTCCGCAGTATTCCCGGGCGCCCAGGGTGGCCCGCTGGAGCACGTAATCGCTGCCAAGGCGATCTGCTTCAAGGAAGCGCTGCAGCCTGAGTTCAAGACTTACCAGCAACAAGTGGTGAAAAACGCCCAGGCCATGGCCGGCGTATTCATCGAGCGCGGTTTCGACGTGGTGTCGGGCGGTACTCAGAACCACCTGTTTCTGCTGTCGCTGATCAAGCAGGAAATCTCCGGTAAAGACGCCGACGCCGCGCTGGGCAAAGCGTTCATCACCGTGAACAAGAACTCGGTACCGAACGATCCACGCTCCCCGTTCGTCACCTCCGGTCTGCGTTTCGGTACGCCGGCAGTGACCACTCGCGGCTTCAAGGAAGCCGAGTGCAAAGAGCTGGCCGGCTGGATCTGCGACATCCTGGCTGACCTGAACAACGAAGCGGTGATCGACGCCGTTCGTGAGAAGGTCAAGGCCATCTGCAAAAAGCTGCCGGTATACGGCGCTTGATTGCACCGCTAAACCGTAGCAATGAAAAAACCGGCCAGTGATGGCCGGTTTTTTTTCGTCCGCGTTTTTTTCAAATAATGAAAAGGCTCAAGGTCGGGGCATTGCGCCCAACTGGTAAGACCGGTCATGCCAATTATTCAAAATATGCTTGCGATCACCCAAAAACAGCGCCTAGACTGCGCCTGCACTGGACATACCGGTAAGACCACAATAATTAAGTCCTGAATCTGATGCGCCTCGCGCACGGCAGCCAGGACACCGACCAGGATTCCTCCCATGCTCAGATGGTGCTCGCGTTCAATCTTCCTTCAAGTGGTTCTCGGACTGGTGCTCGGCATCGTCTGCGGGCTGGCCCTTCCCGAATACTCCGCCCAACTCAAACCGCTGGGCGACGGTTTCATCAAACTGATCAAGATGCTCATTGGTCTGATCGTGTTCTGCGTGGTGGTCAGCGGCATCAGCGGTGCCGGTGACCTGAAGAAGGTCGGTCGTATCGGCCTGAAATCGGTGATCTACTTCGAAATACTGACCACCATCGCGCTGGTGATCGGTCTGGTGTTCGCCTTCACTACCGGCATCGGCAGCGGCGCGAACATTCATCTGGAGCAGCTCTCCGCCGCCGACATGGGCGACATCGCCCAGCGCGGTCAGCACATGCAAACCACCTCCCAGTTCCTGATGAACCTGATCCCGACCTCGGTAATCGGCGCCTTCGCGGAAAACAACATTCTGCAAGTCCTGCTGTTTTCGGTGTTGTTCGGCAGTGCGTTGAACCTGGTGGGCGAAGCAGCGTCGGGTATTTCCCGGCTGATCAATGAGCTGAGCCACGTGATCTTCCGCATCATGGGCATGATCGTGCGTCTGGCGCCGATCGGCGTGTTCGGCGCCATCGCTTTCACCACCAGCAAATATGGCCTGGATTCGCTGCAGCACCTGGGTAGCCTGGTTGGCCTGTTTTACCTGACCTGTTTCGCGTTTGTGTCATTGATTCTCGGCTTGGTGATGCGCCTTTCGGGCCTGAAGATGTGGCCGTTGCTCAAGTACCTGCGCGAAGAACTGCTGATTGTCATGGGCACCGCCTCCTCCGACGCCGTGCTGCCACAAATCATGCGCAAGCTTGAGCATCTGGGCATCGGCAGTTCGACAGTCGGGCTGGTGATTCCGACCGGTTACTCGTTCAACCTGGACGGTTTCTCGATCTACCTCACCCTCGCCATCGTGTTCATCGCCAATGCCACCGGCACGCCGCTGGCCATGACCGATCTGCTGACGATTCTGCTGGTGTCGTTGATCACCTCCAAAGGTGCCCACGGGATTCCCGGCTCGGCGCTGGTGATTCTGGCGGCGACACTGACGGCGATCCCGGCAATTCCGGTGGTCGGCCTGGTGCTGGTGTTGGCAGTGGACTGGTTCATGGGCATCGGCCGGGCGCTGACCAACCTGATCGGCAACTGCGTCGCCACCGTGGCCATCGCGCGCTGGGAAAAGGACATCGATATTCAACGGGCGAACAAAGTACTTTCTGGCCAGGTGGGTTATACCTTCCAGCCGAGAAAACCTGTCGGCCCTGCGCATCAGCAGGAATTCTGAATAATCGCCGTGCCTGCCCACGAGCAGGCACGGTCATCAATCGTTTTGGATGCTCATGGAGCGAACAGTGATCACCACGTCAACCGTCGTCAATTCAGTCGTAGAAAAACTTCGGGCCGCTCTGGCCCGTGGTCAGTGGCGTTCCGGCGAGATGCTGCCAGGGCAACGTGAGCTGGCCGAACAACTTGGCATCAGCCGCCCGAGCCTGCGTGAAGCGGTGATCGTGCTGGAAACCCTCGGGCTGGTGCGCTCCATGCCGGGCAAAGGCGTGGTGGTGCTGGAAGCCAATCTCAACGACAGCCAAAGCCACGACAGCGCGGTCGCCGGCGCGAGCCTGGAAGACGTGCTGCAACTGCGCTACACCCTCGAGCCATTCATTGTCGGCCTGGTAGCGCAGTCGATCAGCAGCAAGGAAGTCGGGCAACTGCGCCTGACCCTGATGGACATGCGCGAAGCGCTGGAGGCCAGCGACAGCGAGGCCGGTGTGAACGCCTACATCGCGTTCCACGAAGAGTTGTTCACGCTGACCTCGAACCCGATTTTCCAGAGCGTGGTGCAGCAAACCAGTAATGCCCTCAAGCAAAGCGCCGATGTGCTGCGCAATTCGCCTGAGCACCTGGCGGAACGCCTTGAAGAAAACGAAGCCGTGGTGCGTGCCATTCGCAGCAAGAACAGCGCCCAGGCCAGCGCCGAGATGCGTCGGCACATCCTTCGGGAAGGCCAACGGATGGGCATCGAATTGAACATCCCGGACGACCACCTCGGCAGTTGACCCCCTCTTCGAACTGGAGACAGGCCATGAACAGCTTCGCCTCACCACAGATATTCACTGCCCTGCCCTTCTCCCGAACGGACACCGGGAAACCGCCAGCGGATGATCTCTATTCACGGATCTTCGACGCCATTCTCGAACAGCGCATCCATGCAGCCAGTCGTTTTACCGAAGACAGCCTGACGCAGATGTTCAGCGCTCGACGCAGTGACATTCGTGGCGTACTGACGCAGTTGTCCCATCAGCAGATCATTATCCTTCGGACCAATCATCGTCCCCGAGTCGCCGCGCCCGATGTCGAGCAGACTCGGCAGACGCTGCATGCCCGACGACTGACCGAAATCACGCTGGTTCGACTGGCCTGCCAGCAACCTCGCCCACAGGACCTGAAACGCCTGCGCGCCTTGATCGACAGTGAACGCCAATGCACAGCGCGTGGCCCGGCCATTCGATTGTCAGGGGAGTTTCATCTGCAACTGGCCGAAATGGCGGGGAACGCACCGTTGGCGCATTTTCTCGGCAGCCTGGTGCCGCTGACTTCGTTGGCGATTGCTCAGGTAGGCGGTTATTGCACGTGGCACGAGCACACGGAGATTGTCGATGCAGTGGAGCGTGGGGATGTTGTGATGGCCGAAACATTGATGAACCAGCACCTGGATCATCTTGAGGAGGTATTGCTGAACTCTGGATCGGTAGTCAGCCAAAATCGTGTTGCCGGTTAGATCGCCATCGCGAGCAGGCTCGCTCCCACATTTGAAATGCATCCCCCTGTGGGAGCGAGCCTGCTCGCGATGGCGGCATCAGGCTCGCTGAAAATGTCGGGGCTTACTCTGCCGCGACCCGGGCAAACCCCTCACGAATCTTCTCTTCCGGCAACTCATCGGCAATGAACACGATCACACTTTCGCGCGTGTCGTCGTCCGCCCATTCGGTATCCCAGTCGAAACCGTACAACTTCAGCACGCCCTGAAACACCATGCGTCGCGGCTCACCAAGAATGTTCAAAACACCTTTGTAACGCAGCAGTTGCTTGCCATGGTCTTCCAGCAGTTCGTTCATGAACTCACTGAGCTTGTCGATATCCAGCGGTTTATCGGTGCGCAGCACCAGGCTGGAAATGCGGTCGATGGACGGTGCCTTGCTCACCGGGCGCAAGCTCACGCCACCACCGAGGTCAGCATTGAGGTTGAAGCCGCGTACATCGAGCAGTTCGGCCAGGTCGATCTTGCCGTGATCGACCACACGAATAGGCGCGCGGCGATTGATGCGGGTCAGGCGCTCGCTGAGGGCGGTGAAGGTCGGCTCGTCCACCAGATCGCGTTTGCTCACCAGCAAGCGGTCAGCGAAACCGATCTGCGCCTGGGCGATGGTCTGGGTCAGGTGAGCGTCGGCGTGGGCTGCGTCCACCAGGGTAATGATGCCGTCGAGGATGTATCGCTCGCGCAATTCTTCGTCAATGAAGAAGGTCTGCGCCACTGGCGCCGGGTCGGCCAGACCGGTGCATTCGATCACCAGACGATCGAAGGCGATTTCGCCGCTGTCCAGGCGCTCCAGCAGCAGGTACAGCGCTTTGGTCAAATCGGTATGGATGGTGCAGCAAACGCAGCCGTTGGACAGCGTCATCACTTGTACCGGCTCATCGCCCAACAGTTGGGTGTCGATGCCGGCATCACTGAATTCGTTTTCGATCACGGCGATTTTCAGGCCGTGCTCGGCTTTGAGCAGGTGGCGCAGCAGCGTGGTTTTTCCCGCGCCGAGAAAGCCACTGAGGATTGTTACTGGAATGGGAGAGGACAAACGGGTTCTCCTGTTTCACAAAGTTAAGAAACTACACAAAACACATGTGGGAGCGGGCTTGCCCGCGATAGCGACTTACCATTCAACAATAATGCTGACTGATAGTCCGTCATCGCGGGCAAGCCCGCTCCCACAGGGATTGCATCAGCCAGGCTGTCGGGTCAACAGCACTTCGGTCCACCCTTGCCACCGTAACGAGCCTCCTGACGTTCGCGAAAGAACATCTCGTAGCTCATCACCGGCTTGTCCGGGTGTTTGGTTTGCATATGCTCGACGTAGTTGTCGTAGTCGGGCATACCGACCATCAGGCGCGCGGCCTGACCGAGGTATTTACCCAGGCGACTCAGGTCATTGAACATGCTGCACTCCTCGATTACGCATCCGGCTGAGCCTGGAATGGCGCTTCTTTATCCGTACGTTCTTTTTTGCCCCAGGCGGCGATACCGACCTTGAGCGCATAGAACAGGATGCTGAACACCACGAACAGGAACAGCGCGGTCAGCGTTGCGTTGGTGTAGGCGTTGAAGATCACATGCTGCATCTGCTCGATGCTCTTGGCCGGGGCCAGGACCTGCCCGTTGGCCAACGCATCGCTGTACTTCTTGGCCAGCGCCAGGAAGCCGATTGCCGGGTTGGCATCGAACAGCTTGATGAAGCCGGCGGTGGTGGTACAGATCAGCAGCCAAAGCGCCGGCAGCATGGTCACCCAGACGTAGCGTTGGCGTTTCATTTTGATCAGCACGACAGTGCCGAGCATCAGCGCGATACCGGCCAGCATCTGGTTGGAGATACCGAACAGCGGCCACAAGGTGTTGATCCCGCCCAGCGGATCGATCACGCCCTGATACAGCAACCAGCCCCACATCGCCACGCAACCGGCGGTGGCGATCAGGTTGGCGGTCCAGGACTCGGTGCGTTTGAGCGCCGGAACGAAGGAGCCGAGCAAATCCTGCAGCATGAAGCGTCCGGCACGGGTGCCAGCGTCGACCGCGGTCAGGATAAACAGCGCTTCGAACAGGATTGCGAAGTGGTACCAGAACGCCATGGTGTTTTCACCCGGCAGAACACTGTGCAGGATCTGCGCGATACCGACCGCCAAGGTCGGCGCACCGCCGGCACGGGCCAGGATGGTGGTTTCTCCGATGTCTTTGGCCACCGCTTGCAGTGCTTCCGGGGTAATCGCGAAACCCCAGCCGCTGACAGCTTGTGCCACCGCCACCACATCTCCGCCGACGACCGCTGGCGGGCTGTTCATGGCGAAGTACACGCCCGGCTCGATCACCGAAGCGGCCACCATGGCCATGATCGCGACGAAGGATTCCATCAACATGCCGCCATAACCGATGTAACGGGCGTTAACCTCGTTATCCAGCAGTTTCGGTGTGGTGCCGGAGGAGATCAGCGCGTGGAAACCGGACACTGCGCCACAGGCAATGGTGATGAACAGGAACGGGAACAGGCCGCCCTTCCACACCGGCCCGGTGCCGTCGATGAACTGGGTCAATGCCGGCATTTTCAGCTCGGGCATGGTGATCAGAATGCCGATCGCCAGCGCGACGATGGTGCCGATTTTCAGGAAAGTGGACAGGTAGTCACGCGGTGCCAGAATCAGCCACACCGGCAACACTGCTGCCACAAAACCGTAGCCGATCAGCATCCAGGTGATCTGGACCCCGGTGAAGCTGAATGCTTTGGCCCACACCGGGTCAGCAGCAATCTGCCCGCCCAGCCAGATCGAACCCAGCAGCAACGCCACGCCGATCACCGAAATTTCACCGATGCGGCCCGGACGGATGTAGCGCATGTAGATGCCCATGAACATCGCGATCGGGATGGTCGCCATCACCGTGAAAATACCCCACGGGCTTTCGGCCAGGGCTTTGACCACGATCAGCGCCAGCACCGCGAGGATGATGATCATGATCAGGAAGCAGCCAAACAGCGCGATGGTTCCGGGGATGCGGCCCATTTCTTCACGGACCATGTCGCCCAGGGAACGACCATTGCGGCGGGTGGACATGAACAGCACCATGAAGTCCTGAACCGCACCGGCCAGCACCACGCCGGCAATCAGCCACAGCGTGCCGGGCAGGTAGCCCATCTGCGCCGCCAATACCGGACCGACCAGCGGCCCCGCGCCAGCGATGGCCGCGAAGTGGTGACCGAAAAGAATGTGTTTGTTGGTCGGCACATAGTCCAGACCGTCATTGTTGAGCACGGCGGGTGTAGCCCGACGCGGATCGAGTTGCATCACATTGTTAGCGATGAACAGGCTGTAGTAGCGGTAAGCGACCAGATAAATGGCCACGGCGGCGACCACGATCCACAAGGCGTTGATCGCCTCGCCTCGGCGCAATGCCACTACGCCCAGGGCGCACGCTCCCAGGATTGCCAGCAGCAGCCAAGGTAAGTGGCGTAGCAGGCTATTGTTATTTTTCATTTTATGATTCCAGCCAGAGTGGACAAGAAAGACAGCCGTCTCGAGTTTAGCGCTACTGGCCTCAAAGACCACCCCCAACGTTGGTCTAGACCCTGTCTTGCTGGCAGGCTTTAACAATGCGGGTCTATAGTCAGCGGACATTCAGAGGATTGCACCATGAGTGAACACCTTGCTGATCGCCGCCGCTTCAAACGTATTGCGTTCGATGCTCGATCCGAGCTGAGCCAAGGAGAATTCATCTGGCCGGTGAAGCTGATCGACCTGTCGCTCAAAGGGTTGTTGATCGAGCGGCCCGAGCCATGGCTGGGAAATCGGCAGCAGGCGTTCTCGGTCGACATTCATCTGAGCAATGACATCGAGATCAAAATGGATATGGAGCTGACCCATGAAGATCAGGGGCAGCTCGGGTTTGTCTGCAAACACATAAGTCTGGAATCGATTGAGCGCCTGCGGCGTTTGATCGAGTTCAACCTGGGCGATCCGCAAGAGCTGGAGCGCGAACTGGGCGCACTCATCGAAATCTGAAAACGCCGCAATACCCAGTGGGAGCCGGGCTTGCCCGCGATGGCTATTTTAGTCCCACCACAAATGTCGACGGACAAACCGCTATCGCGGGCAAGCCCGGCTCCCACAGGATTGTGTGTTGCTTGCAGCTATTCGAACAACGCATCGAGCGCCTGTTCCAGGCGCGTCACGGCGATAATCTGCAACCCCGGCGGCGCCTCCTTCGGCGCGTTGCCCTTGGGCACGATGGCGCGCTTGAAGCCGTGCTTGGCCGCCTCTTTCAAGCGCTCCTGGCCACTCGGTACCGGGCGCACTTCACCCGACAACCCGACTTCACCAAACACCAGCAGATCATGGGGCAGTGGCCGGTTGCGCAAACTGGACATGACCGCCGCCATCAAGGCCAGGTCGGACGCTGTTTCCAGAACCTTCACGCCGCCGACCACGTTGAGGAACACGTCCTGATCGTGAGTCGGAATGCCGCCATGGCGGTGCAGCACCGCCAGCAACATCGCCAATCGATTTTGATCCAGCCCCAGCGTTACCCGGCGCGGGTTGGCCAAATGGCTGTCATCCACCAATGCCTGAACTTCCACCAACATCGGCCGGGTGCCTTCCCACGTGGCCATGACCACACTGCCCGGGACTTCTTCCTGAGCACGGGTGAGAAAAATTGCCGAAGGGTTGGAGACTTCTTTCAGGCCCTTGTCGGTCATGCCGAACACGCCCAATTCATTCACCGCGCCGAAACGGTTTTTCACCGCCCGCAGCAGACGCAGGCGCCCATCGGATTCGCCTTCGAAATACAGAACGGTATCGACCATGTGCTCCAGCACTCGGGGGCCGGCCAACGCGCCTTCTTTGGTGACATGGCCCACGAGGAAAATCGCCGTGCCGCTTTGTTTGGCGTAACGCACCAGCAACGCCGCACTTTCGCGCACCTGGGAAACGCCCCCGGGTGCCGATTGCAGTTGTTCGGTGAAGATCGTCTGAATCGAGTCGATCACCATCACCTTGGGCTTTTCCTGCCGGGCGGTGGCGATGATGGTTTCGATGCAGGTTTCGGTCATCACCCGCAGTTGATCCTGAGGCAAGCCGAGCCGCCGGGCGCGCATGGCCACTTGCTGCTGAGACTCTTCGCCGGTGACATACAGCGCCGGCATGCTCTTGGCGAGGTTGCACAAGGTTTGCAACAGAATGGTCGACTTGCCGATGCCGGGATCACCACCGATCAACACCACCGAGCCATCCACCAGGCCGCCGCCCAGTACGCGATCGAGCTCACTGGACGCTGTGGAGAAACGCGGAATCTCTTCGACGCTGACTTCGGCCAGGGTCTTGATCTGTGCCTGCTGGCCGGTCCAACCGGTGCGACCACTGGGGGCTGAGGCGCCGCCACTCTCCACCATGGTTTCGGTCAGCGTGTTCCAGGCCCCGCATTCGCCGCACTGGCCGGCCCACTTGGGGAAGGTTGAACCGCACTCGGTGCAGCCGTACATGCGCTTGGCCTTGGCCATCTGAACTCCCGGCAAAAACCGCGATGATAGCTCAGCTGGCACGGATCAGCGCGGCGCCGCCGTGTGGATTTCACCGCTGGCCAGACGCGCGGCACTGTTACCCAGTGGATCTTGAGCGTTCATGTCCGCGCCTTTGGCCTTGAGCGCGTCGAGCAACTCGACGCGCTTGAACAAGCCGGCGTACATCGCGGCAGTTTGTCCTGCACCATTACGTTGGTCGGGGCTGCAATGGGTGGACAGCAAGGTTCTGGCGATCTGCACTTCGCCTTTGAAAATCGCGCCCATCAGCGCCGTGTTGCCGCGTTGATCCTGAGCGCAGGCGTCCGCGCCGGCGGCGAGCAAACGCTCCACGGCGGCACTCTGGCCATGATAGGCCGCCAGAATCAGTGCGGTGTAACCCTTGCTGTCGCGGGTATCGAGGGAATAGCCGGCCTCGATGAAGGTCTCGAGCATCGGCACATCACCGCGTCGAGCAGCATCGAAGTAGTAATCCTGTAATTGGGTTTTCAGCGCCTCGGGGTCCTGCGAGACTTGCGTGCCGGGTCCGGCGAGCACACTGACTAACCAGCACGCCAGAAACACAGACAGATAAATACGCATGGCAACGCTCCTTGATCAGACGGGACCTCGCGTGAGGCCCCGCTTCAGACAGATAGATCAATCGACCAGTTTGGCTGCCAGTGCCTTGACTCGGGCCAGATCACCCTTGGCCACCTTGGTCACCCCTGTCCCGTATTCCGGGTCGGCCTTATAGAGAAAGGACAGGATGATGTGCTTGCTCTCGTCATCGGTGGTGGCCAGGGAGCCGCCGAAGCTGTCGATCAGATCCAGACGTTCCTTCTGGTTGAACGAACGATACAGATCGCCGGCCTGCTTGAAGTTCTGCTCACGCTGAATCTTCGCCTGCTGCGTGCTGCCCGACAGGGTCGACTGGCTGTAACGCGCGGTTTGCGGCTCTTCACGGGGCAGCAAACGACTTGGCTGGTAATTCACGCCCGTGCTGCTGGCGCCAGTGTTCATTGCGCCATCCTGATTACCGTTGTTCACGGTAATTTTGGGGGCGTTGATTGGCAGTTGCAGAGCATTGGCCCCCAGACGATACAGTTGGGTATCGGCATACGAGAACACTCGTCCCTGCAACAAGCGATCTTCAGAAGGTTCGATACCCGGAACTAAATTGGCTGGCGCCATGGCCACTTGTTCGGTTTCCTGAAAAACATTCGCCGGATTACGGTTCAACACCATTTGTCCAACTTTTCGTTCAGGAACACCGGGCCAGATTTTGGTGGCGTCCAATGGATCGAAATCAAACTTGGACAAATCTTGAGGTTTTAGAACCTGGACGTACAAGTCCCACTTCGGAAAGTCACCCTTGTTAATGTGAGCGACCAAGTCATTAGTCATATGACTGTAATCTTTACCTTGAACACCGGCAACTTCTTTGGGGTCGAGATTTTTTATCCCCTGCAAACTTTTCCAGTGAAACTTTACATAGTTAACTTCACCTTTGGCGTTAACCAACTTGTAGGCATGTACACCATTGCCGTCCATCTCCCGATAACTGGCCGGCGTGCCGGAGTTGGAATACAACTCGGTCAAGGTGCGAGTGGCTTCAGGAACATGGGAGAAGAAGTCGAAACGGCGGGAGTCGTCGTCAAGGTTGGTGCGCGGGTCCGGCTTGAAGGCGTGGACCATATCTGGAAACTTGATGGCGTCGCGAATGAAGAAAGTCGGGAAATTGTTGCCGACCAGGTCCCAGTTGCCGTCTGCGGTGTAGAACTTGGTGGCGAAACCACGCGGGTCACGCAAGGTTTCCGGCGAATGATTGCCGTGCACCACCGCAGAGAAACGCACGAATACCGGCGTGCTCTGGCCGCCGGCGAATACCTTGGCCTTGGTCAGGTCACTGAGGTCGTCGGTCACGGTGAACGTGCCATGGGCGCCAGTACCGCGGGCATGCACCACGCGTTCGGGAATGCGTTCACGGTCGAAACGCTGGAGTTTCTGGATCAATTGTACGTCTTGCAACAGCACCGGCCCGGTCGCGCCGGCGGTTTGCGAGTTCTGGTTGTCGCCGACGGCGGCACCGTTATCGCGGGTCAACGTCGCGGCGTTGACGGAGAAGGACAGCAGGCTGGCGGTCAGAACGCCAAGGGTACGACGGAGGGGAAAAGCCCCGAGGCCAAGGGGAGTTGTCATGGATGTTTCCTCTGATTTTATAAGGCGCATCCAGGTGCGCACCACAGAGGCTAGTGACCCGAAGGCCAAAACATAAATAGAAATCCCGTACCGGGCCGATAGCGAAAAGGTTCTGGAAAGCCCGGCCTAGAGCGGGTAAACGCGCGCGATTGGTGGCACTTTGTAAACTTATTGCCAGAAGGCGGGTCGATAAGGGCAAGCATTGTAAGAAGGTGTTTCGAGCAGGAGCCGCCTTGCTGATTTACACTGCGTTCACCAACCTCATCTGTAACAAGGGAATAACCTATGGGCGTGATAAGTGAGTTCAAGGCCTTCGCGGTCAAAGGTAATGTGGTCGACATGGCCGTCGGTATCATCATCGGTGCCGCCTTCGGCAAAATCGTTACGTCGTTTGTCGGCGACGTGGTGATGCCGCCCATTGGCTTGCTGATCGGTGGGGTAGACTTCAGTGACCTGGCCATTACGCTCAAGGCCGCCAACGGCGATGTCCCGGCAGTGATGCTGGCCTACGGTAAGTTCATCCAGAGCATGATCGACTTCATCATTGTCGCCTTCGCGATCTTCATGGGCGTCAAGGCCATCAACCGACTGAAACGCGAAGAAGCCGTTGCGCCAACCCTGCCGCCGGTTCCGACCAAGGAAGAAGAGCTGCTGAGCGAGATCCGCGATCTGCTCAAGGCTCAGAACAATCGGCCCTGATGACCGATTGCCCCAGAAACGGCGCCTCGGCGCCGTTTGTTTACCAGTAGTTTTCCACTGCCACTTGGCCAGGTCGTCGACTGAGGCTCAAGTGCATGTCCCGTTGTTTCAATAGCTGGCGCATGTCATCGATCATCTGTGGATTACCGCAGAGCATCACCCGCGACTGCTCGGCCGTCAGCGCTACACCGGCCGTCCGTTCCAGCTCACCACTTTCCATGAGCCTCGTGATCCGCCCATTCAAGGCCCCCGGATGCTGTTCACGGGTGACGGTCGTTATGAGCTGCAGCTTGTGCGCGTACTCGGCCAGATAGTCACGCTGTGCCAGCCCCGTTATCAGTTCCTGGTACGCCAACTCCCGCGCTTCGCGCACGCTGTAGACCAGGATGATGCGTTCGAATCTTTCCCAAACCTCGAAGTCCTGCAGGATCGACAGGAACGGCGCCAGGCCCGTACCTGTGGATAACAACCAGAGGTCACGGCCATCAACGAAGCGATCCAGCGTCAGATAACCAAAGGCCTGTCGGTCGACCAGCAGTGTATCGCCGACTTCCAGGCGGCTCAGCTCACTGGTGAATTCCCCTCCCGGCACAACAATGGAGAAGAACTCAAGGAACTCGTCATAGGGCGAAGACACCATGGAATAAGCCCGCCATACCGTACTGCCGTCTGCCTTGGTCACGCCCAGCCGGGCGAATTGCCCGCCGCGAAAACGAAAGCCCGGGTCCCTGGTGGTGCGCAGGGTGAACAGGTTTGGGGTCAATGGCTGGACCTCAAGCAAGGTCTGGCGAGTGAATTTTTCCGCACTGGCAGTCATGGGGCGCTCCATTCAACAGATAACCCCAGTGTCCCGCAAAGCAAGCAGCATAAACACCGGTGATTTGTAATGTCTTTTAGGCCACAAACCAAACAGCACAACAATAAAAATGATTACATCTGGCATTGAGTCTGTTAGTCCGTAGTAATAAAGCCAAGAACCGGTTATGCAGTTGCAAGCGTCTTCAAGAACGAAAAAAATTCAGCATACATATAGGAATTCTCTTACAATCTGTAACGTGCTGGATCCAGGATCCAATCCGCACCCCCAAGGAAGCCGCACGGAGTTACCAGATGAAAGCGTGGAAGGAATCACAGCTAATGCAGCTTTCTTACGCCCAGAATTTAGAGACCGCGTACGAGATTTCTCTCAATCTCGTTAAAAACCTGGGCTTTAATTTCTGCGCATTTTCAGTAATACCCCGAACACGAGGGATCCCCCATCATAAGATCAATTTGAATAACTACTCTAGCGAATGGAACACCCAATATGAACAAGAACATTTCAGTGAGATCGATCCAATACTAGCCCACTGCAATCGCTCCGAAATGCCGATTCTTTGGCAGGAGGAAGTCTTCTCAAAGACACCAGCGCTGTGGCAAACACAAAAAAAGCAAGGTTTGCACTATGGCTGGTCCCAATCCGTTCATGATAAGAACGGACTTTGCAGCATGCTAAGCCTGGCCAGAAGCCACTGCCCGATTACTACGCATGATATGTATGAAAATCTGGGCTACGCGATGTTCATCAGCCGGCACCTGCACGGGCTTGCCGTGAAAGACCTGCCTGCCTCCTCGCTGAATCCGGACACCGTGCATTTATCATCCCGAGAAATTGAAGTGCTGAAATATTCAGCCAACGGCAAGACGGCATGGGAGATCGCGACCATCCTCAACCTGAGTGAAAGCACGGTACGGTTCCATTTACAAAACACCATCCGCAAATTCGGCGTCAACAACAAGATTGCGGCGGTGATCAGAGCAGCAAGGGAAGGCGTTATCTAAAACTGTTCGAATCCGGTAATCCCTGCAAGTAATCCAGAACAAAAAAACGTACCATCTGCGATCCATCCTGAGTGATGACGTGGGAAATCCCACGACGCAGCCCACTCGGATGGATCCGCCCGCTACAACGCCCCTGAGCGACGGGCCCCCGCTTGATTATCCTTCGTTGACTACCCAGAGCCCCCTGCCTCATGCCTCTGCTCGAAACCCCCTTCGCTCGACTCGACCTGATCCGCCAGCCAGAACAGCAGAACGAACCGCTGCAAGCGTTTGATGCCGCAGACGAATACCTGCTCAATCATCTGGCCGGACAACAACCGACAGCCGATATCCGAGTGCTGGTGCTCAACGACAGCTTCGGCGCATTGGCCGCCAGCCTGGTGGGCAAGGTCCGGGTGACCAGCAGCGGCGATTCGTTTCTAGCCTTTCAGGGACTGGAAAAAAACCTGATACGCAACGGCCAGGCGTTTGATGCGGTGTCGAAGGTGCCTGCCAGCGAAGCGTTCGTCGGGCCGTTTGACCGGGTCTTGATCCGGGTACCGAAAACCCTGGCCTTGCTGGAAGAGCAACTGATTCGGCTACAGGGTCAATTGGCTCCCGGCGCTCAAGTGGTTGCGGCCGCGATGGTGAAGCATCTGCCACGCGCCGCTGGCGATCTGCTGGAGCGCTACATCGGCCCGGTGCAAGCCTCGCTGGCCGTGAAGAAGGCTCGACTGCTGATCGCCACGCCCGAAGTCAAAGCCTGCGCGATCTCTGCATACCCGACCCGCTATCGACTCGACGAGCCTGCAATCGAACTGCTCAATCACGCGAATGTGTTCTGCCGCGAAGGACTGGATATCGGCACACGGGCCTTTTTGCCGCACTTGCCGAAGAACCTCGGCGCAGCGCGTGTCGCCGATCTGGGGTGTGGCAACGGCGTGCTGGCGATCGCCAGTGCCCTGCAAAACCCCGAGGCCCAATACACCCTGGTGGACGAGTCATTCATGGCCGTGCAATCGGCCGCTGAAAACTGGCGCGCGGCACTGGGTGATCGTGACGTGATTGTGCGGGCCGGCGATGGGTTGGCTGGCCAGGAACCCCAATCCCTGGACGTGGTGCTGTGCAATCCACCGTTTCACCAACAGCAAGTAGTCGGTGATTTCCTGGCCTGGCGGATGTTCCAGCAGGCGCGCGAAGCGCTGGTGGTAGGCGGCGCGCTGTACATCGTCGGCAACCGTCATCTGGGCTATCACAGCAAGCTTGCGCGGTTGTTCCGCGGCGTCGAGCAAGTAGCAGCCACCCCCAAGTTCGTGATTCTCAAAGCCCGCAAATAACCGCGCACAAAAAACCCTCCATCGCGGGAGGGTTGTAAATCCGTGCCGCAAGGCAACGGGATGGGAATTTCAGTGGGTGCTCAGGCCCGCGGCGTTCATGAACATGCGCATCAGGCTGGCCACGATGAACAGTGCCACGACGCTGCCGGTCCAGATCATCGCCAGCCAGCCGAGTCGCTGCCATAGCGGCTTTTTCTCGGCGGCTTCGATTTCCTGCAAATCAGGTTTGCCAGCCATCATCGCTTTCTCCTCTGCAACGGCGCAGGTATCAATCCTGCGCCGTAGTCGCTAGTGGTAACCATCTTCATGGGTGACCTTGCCGCGGAACACGTAGTAGCTCCAGAAGGTGTAACCCAGGATGAACGGGATGATGAACAGCGTACCCACCAGCATGAAGCCCTGGCTTTGCGGCGGCGCGGCAGCGTCCCAGATCGAGATCGACGGCGGCACGATGTTCGGCCACAGGCTGATACCCAGGCCGCTGTAGCCGAGGAAGATCAGCACCAGGGTCAGCAGGAATGGCGTGTAATGCGCGTTGCGGGCCACCGCGCGAATCAAACCGTACAGGGTCACCAGCACCAGAATCGGCACCGGCAGGAACCAGAACAAATTCGGCAGGGTGAACCAGCGTGCGGCGATCTCGGCATGGGCCAACGGCGTCCAGATGCTGACGATGCCAATCACCGCCAGCAACACGAAGGACAATGGCCGCGCCAGGTCATGCATCTGTTCCTGCAGCTTGCCTTCGGTCTTCATGATCAGCCAGGTGCAGCCGAGCAGCGCGTAAGCCACCACCAACGCCGCACCGCAGAACATCGTGAACGGCGTCAGCCAGTCCAGTGAGCCACCGGCGAACTGACGGTTGACCACTGGCAGCCCATCGATGAACGCCCCCAACGCCACGCCCTGAAAGAAGGTTGCGGCGATCGAACCGCCAATGAACGCCTTGTCCCAGAGGTGGCGCTTGGCGTCCTTGGCCTTGAAGCGGAACTCGAAAGCCACGCCGCGGAAAATCAACCCGATCAGCATGAAAATCAGCGGCAGGTACAACGCCGAGAGCACCACCGAATAGGCTAGCGGGAAGGCGCCGAACAAGGCCGCGCCGCCCAATACCAGCCAGGTTTCGTTGCCGTCCCAGACCGGGGCGACGGTGTTCATCATCACGTCACGGTCGGTCTTGCCCTTGATGAACGGGAAAAGAATCCCTATCCCCAGGTCGAAGCCGTCCATGACCACGTACATCATGATGCCGAAGATGATGATCACGGCCCAGATCAGCGGAAGATCAATACCCATGATTCAAATCTCCTTGTTCAGGCTGTGGTTGTGATCACCGTCACCGTTGTCATCGGCTGCGGACAGCGGACGGGCCGGCGTACGTTTCTGGCCAGGACCGCCTTCGTTGGTTTCCTTGCCTTCGTCGACCTTCGGCCCTTTGCGCACCAGGCGCATCATGTAGCCAAGGCCGGCACCGAACAGCGCGAAATACACCACAACGAACATGATCAAGGTGATGCTCATCTGCACGAAGCTGTGCCCGGAGGACGCATCCGCCGTGCGCATCAGCCCATAAACCACCCATGGCTGACGACCGATTTCAGTGGTGAACCAGCCGGCGAGGATCGCGATCAGACCGGACGGCCCCATCCACAACGCCAGGTACAGGAACGGACGCGAGGTATACAGCTTGTCACGCTTGCGCAGCCACAGGCTCCACAGACCGGTGAAGATCATCAGGAAACCCAGGCCGACCATGATCCGGAACGACCAGAAGACGATGGTCGAATTCGGCCGGTCTTCAGGCGGGAACTCCTTGAGCGCCGGTACTTGCTTGTCCATGGTGTGGGTCAGGATCAGGCTGCCCAGATACGGAATCTCGACCGCGAATTTGGTCTTTTCGGCTTTCATGTCCGGCCAGCCGAACAGGATCAACGGGGTCGGTTCATCGCCAACATTTTCCCAGTGGCCTTCGATCGCAGCGATTTTCGCCGGCTGGTGCTTAAGGGTATTGAGGCCGTGGAAGTCACCGATGACGGCCTGAATCGGCGCCACGATCAAGGCCATCCACATGGCCATCGAGAGCATGGTGCGGATCGCCGGGTTGTCCTTGCCACGCAACAAGTGCCAGGCCGCCGACGAACCGACGAAGAAAGCGGTAGCCACGAACGCCGCCGTGGCCATGTGCATCAGGCGGTAAGGGAACGACGGGGTGAAGATAATCGCCAGCCAGTCCACCGGGATGACCTGGCCATTGATGATTTCGTAGCCTTGCGGAGTCTGCATCCAACTGTTGGAGGCCAGAATCCAGAAGGTCGAAATAAGGGTGCCGATGGCCACCATGACCGTGGCGAAGAAGTGCAGCTTGCGCCCGACCTTGTTCCAGCCGAACAGCATGACGCCAAGGAAACCGGCTTCGAGGAAAAAGGCGGTGAGTACTTCGTAGGTCAATAACGGCCCGGTCACGGAACCGGCGAAATCCGAGAATCGGCTCCAGTTGGTACCGAACTGATAGGCCATGACCAAACCGGACACCACGCCCATACCGAAGTTGACGGCAAAGATCTTCGACCAGAAATGGTACAGATCGCGGTAAGTGTCATTGTGCGTCTTCAGCCACAGGCCTTCGAGCACCGCCAGGTAACTCGCCAGGCCAATGGTGATGGCCGGGAACAGGATGTGGAACGAAATGGTGAACGCAAACTGAATCCGGGCGAGATCAAGTGCCTCCAAACCGAACATAAGTCTTCCTCTGTCAGGTAATACCGGCTGAAGGCTTGCGGCCTGCACCCACTGCCCCCACGGATATGGAGTGTGGCGAATTTGAATTCGTTCTTTTTCTACCATCATCACAACGTAGGGAATCTGGCCATCAGGCCACCCGATCAATTCCACGAAGGGTCTTGATCTGGATCAAGCAATGTTGAAAGAGTAGTCGCATTTTTGCCGATGGACGGTGTGGTCTATTGCCGCGTGACAGGTTGCCTCACGGGTTTGGTCATGAACTGCAATACATTCCCTGTGGCGAGGGAGCTTGCTCCCGCTCGGCTGCGCAGCAGTCGTAAAACCGGGTAATGCGATATGCCTGTGGGAATGAGATGGCAGGTTCAGGACTGCTTCGCAGCCCAGCGGGAGCAAGCTCCCTCGCCACACGGGATTTCGTCTGCTCCGCAGATCGGTGTCTAGCTAACTAAATTTCCCGCCCTCGCAACCTCTGGTTACAGGTAGGTGATAATCTCGCCCTTCCCTCGCTCAAGACCTGCCTCAGATGCCCAGCCAAGCGCCCTTGCTGTTACGTCATCACCGCCCGTTTATCGCGTTTTGGCTGGCTCGGGTATTTACCGCCAGCGGTTTTCAGATGCTGACCGTGGCCATTGGCTGGAATCTTTATCAACTGACCGGCAACGTGCTCGATCTGGGTCTGGTGGGGCTGGTGGAGTTTGCCCCGCGGGTGTTGTTCATGCTGCACACCGGGCATGTCGCGGACCGCTACGACCGGCGTAAGGTCGCGGCGATCTGTCAGTCCCTGCAAGCGTTGATCGCCCTGTCGCTGGCCATCGGCAGCGCGACCGACCATGTCACCCGGGAGATGATCTTCATCCTCGCGTTCCTGCTGGGTGCCGCCCGCTCCTTTGAGATGCCAACGACCCAGGCCTTGCTGCCGAGCATCGTGCCCAGCGCCCTGTTCCCCCGCGCGGTTGCCGCCGCGCAATCTGCGCAACAATCGGCGACCATCGTCGCCCCGGCGCTGGGCGGTTTGCTCTACGCCTTCGGCAGCGTCTGGGTGTATGGCCCGACGGTGATCCTCTACCTCATCGCCTGTACGCTGATGCTCAACCTCCCGGCCCGGCAGACGCCGCTGAACAAGGGCAAGGCGACCCTGGATTCGCTGCTGGCAGGCATCCGCTTCATTCGCAGCCGCCCGGACATTCTCGGAGCAATTTCCCTGGACCTGTTTGCCGTCCTGCTGGGTGGCGCGACCGCGCTGCTGCCGGTGTTCGCCAAAGATATTCTGCTGACCGGCCCCTGGGGGCTGGGCCTGTTGCGTTCGGCCCCGGCGGTGGGTGCGCTGCTGATGTCGCTGTTGCTGGCGCGATTTGCCGTGGAGCGCAACGTCGGACGGGTCATGTTCACCGCCGTGGGCGTATTCGGCGTGGCGACGATCGCTTTCGGCTTGTCGACCTCGTTCTGGTTTTCCCTCGCCGTGCTGGTGGTATTGGGTGCGGCGGACATGATCAGCATGGTGATCCGCGCCTCGTTCGTGCAACTGGAAACCCCGGACGAAATGCGCGGCCGGGTCAGTGCCGTGAATGGTTTGTTCATCGGCGCTTCGAATCAGCTAGGCGAGTTCGAGTCCGGCCTGACGGCCCACTGGTTCGGCACCGTGCCAGCGGTGGTCATGGGCGGCGTCGGCACGCTGGTGGTGACCGGGGCGTGGATCAAACTGTTCCCGACCCTGGCCAACCGCGACCGCATGCATGTGCCGGTGGAAGCAGTCAGGGCATGACGCAGTCTGTCCAGGGCGCTCTCTAAACCACCAACTCCCCCGCCACCGTCGACCGCGTGGCTTTGCCACAGAGTTGCTCCACCAGCGTCAGCGCAAACTCCAGCGCGGCGCCCGACCCCTGGGCGGTGATGCAGTTGCCGTCGACCACGACCGGTTGATCGATGAAGTTGCAGCCTGACAGTTGATGACTGACAGTGCGCAGGCAGGTCATGCGCCGCTGACGCAGTACGCCAAAGGTTTGCAGTGCCAGCGCCGGAGAGTCGGCAATACCGGCGAACAGGCGTCCGGCTGCCACCTGGTCCTTGATCAATTGTTGCAGGGGTTGGTGAGCCGCCAAATGCTGCGCCCCCACGACACCGCCGGGCAGAACGATCAGGTCGAAAGGCTGGGCCAGCAAATCCACCAACATCGCATCGGCGGTCAAGCGGGTGCCGCGAGCGCAGGTGAGCATGCGTCGCGACTCGATGCTGGCCACCACCACTTCGACCTTGGCGCGGCGCAGCACATCGATCAGGGTCACGGTTTGCAGATCGTCGATGCCCTCGGCGAGGGTAATCAGGGCTCTAAAGGTCATGGGCGCGGTCCACAGGATGATCTTTAAAGCGTAGTCAGCTTTCCTGTCCCTTGTTCGAGCCTGGCTGTTACTTGATGTAAAGCTGGGTCGACATCGTGTTGCCCGGTGCGTTGATCGAGGTGTTGCTGAAAGTGAAGTTGCCGTCCTGCTTGCCCTTCAGGTCGAAGATGTACAAAAAGCCGACCACCTTGGTCCGTTCAGAGCAATCCGTCAGATTGCCGTTATCGAACGCGCAGACTTTGGTCCGGGTGCCATCCACCTCGAAACCGTCCAGCGCGACATGGGCCTGGCGACCGTAGCCGACTTCCAGCACGTAAACCTTGATGTTCGGCCCCTTGTGGTCGCAACGGGTTTGCGCCTGGCCGTCCGCGATACTTTCAAAGCCACAGCCTGGCGATTCGACCTTGAGTACCTTTACCTGGCTCAACGGGGGCGCCGTCGCTGCCGAGGCGATTTGCGCCCCCAGGAACAATGCGATCAATATTGCGAATGCGGTAACCGCACGCCTGTTCATGCACTTCATATTCACCCTTCCCTCTCCCCCCAAAAAAACAGAGCGCAGTATGGCGCAGTTCCCTTTTGGGCAAAACATCGACGACGATCGTAGCCATAAGCAGCCATAACCCTACGCTGCTGGTATGATGCGCGGCTTTTTCCGACCCACAGAAATTTCCCAGGCGCCTACGGCGGTCTGTGCTTTGCTGTTGAGGTCGATACATTCACGGCGCCGGGCGCGCCACGGGGAGCAGACATGCTGGAAAGGCTGTTTCAACTCAAGGCACACAACACCAACGTGCGGACCGAGATTCTGGCGGGCGTCACGACCTTTTTGGCCATGGCCTACATTCTGTTCGTCAACCCGAGCATCCTCGGCGAGACCGGCATGGACAAGGGCGCGGTGTTTGTCGCCACCTGCCTGGCAGCCGCCATCGGCTCGACGACCATGGGCCTGATCGCCAACTACCCGATCGCCCTCGCGCCGGGCATGGGGCTGAACGCCTTCTTCACTTACACCGTGGTTCTGCACATGGGCCACACCTGGCAAGTGGCACTGGGCGCGGTGTTCCTCTCGGCGGTGATGTTTTTCCTGTTGTCGATCTTCCGCATCCGCGAATGGATCATCAACAGCATCCCGCTGGCGCTACGCTCGGCGATTGCCGCCGGTATCGGCCTGTTCCTGGCGCTGATCGCCCTGCACAACGCTGGTATCGTGGTCAGCAACCCGGTAACCATGGTCGGCCTCGGTGATCTGACGCAACCGGCGCCGATTCTCGCAAGCCTCGGTTTTGCCCTGATCGTGGCGCTTGAAGCCCTGAAAGTGCGAGGTGCGGTACTGATCGGCATTCTGTCGGTGACCATCGTCTCCATCCTGTTGGGCTTCAGCCCGTTCGGCGGCGTGATGTCGATGCCGCCATCGCTGGCCCCGACCTTTCTGCAACTGGATATCAAAGGCGCACTGAACATCGGTCTGGTCAGCGTGATCTTCGCCTTCCTGTTCGTCGATCTGTTCGACAACTCCGGCACCCTGATTGGCGTTGCCAAACGCGCTGGCCTGATGGGCAAGGACGGTCACATGCCGAAAATGGGCCGCGCCCTGATCGCCGACAGCACCGCGGCCATGGCCGGTTCCTTGCTGGGCACCTCGACCACCACCAGTTACATCGAATCCGCAGCCGGCGTGAGTGCCGGTGGCCGCACCGGCCTGACCGCTGTCGTGGTGGCAATTCTGTTCCTGCTGGCGCTGTTTTTCTCGCCATTGGCGGCCAGCGTTCCAGCCTTCGCCACCGCGCCTGCATTGCTGTTCGTCGCCGTACTGATGACATCTGGCCTGGCGGAAATAGACTGGGACGACATCACCGTCGCCGCACCGGTCGTGGTCACCGCCCTGGCCATGCCGTTCACTTATTCCATCGCCAACGGCATCGCCTTCGGTTTCATCGCCTGGACCGCCGCCAAATTGTTGTCCGGTCGCGGCCGTGAACTGAATTCGGCGCTGGTGATTCTGTCGATTCTGTTCGTGATCAAGTTGGGTTGGTTCAACGCATGACTTTTGATTCCCAGGCTTACGCCGCACAGCTCGAAGAAAAGGTCACGCGCCTGCGTGACCTGCTGGCCCCATTCGGTGCCCCCGAACCCGCAGTGTTCGACTCGCCGCTGAAAAACTTCCGCCTGCGTGCCGAGTTCCGCCTGTGGCGTGAGGCCGGCGAGCGCCATTACGCGATGTTTTCTCAGGAAGACAAACGCACGCCGATCCTGATCGAGGAATTCCCGATCGCAAGCCTGCGCATCAACCAATTGATGCCGCAACTCAAGGCGGCGTGGCAAGCGAGTGCTGCCCTGAGCCACAAGCTGTTCCAGGTAGAGTTTCTGACCACGCTGGCTGGCGATGCGATGATCACCCTGTGCTACCACCGCCCGCTGGACGAGCACTGGCACGCGGCGGCGTCGAAGCTGGCGGCCGAGCTGAACGTCAGTGTCATTGGCCGTTCGAAGGGCAAACGCGAAGTGATCGGTCACGATTACGTGGTCGAGAAACTTGAAGTCAGCGGTCGCACCTTCAGCTATCGCCAGCCGGAAGGCGCGTTCACCCAACCCAACGGCACGGTGAACCAGAAGATGCTCAACTGGGCGTATGACGCCCTCGGCGATCGTTCCGACGATTTGCTGGAGCTGTATTGCGGCAATGGCAACTTCACCCTGCCACTCGCTACCCGCGTGCGCAAAGTGCTGGCCACCGAAATCAGCAAGACCTCGGTCAACGCTGCGCTCAGCAACCTGAGCGAAAATGCGGTGGATAACGTCACGCTGGTGCGTTTATCCGCCGAAGAGCTGACCGAAGCCCTGAACGAAGTTCGCCCGTTCCGTCGCCTGCACGGCATCGACCTCAAGAGCTACGAGTTCGGTAGCGTGTTCGTCGACCCGCCCCGCGCCGGCATGGACCCGGACACTTGCGAGCTGACCCGGCGCTTCGACAACATCCTCTACATTTCCTGCAACCCGGAAACTCTCGCGGCCAACATCGCCCAACTGCACGACACTCACCGCATCACTCAATGTGCGATGTTCGACCAGTTTCCATGGACCCATCACATGGAATCCGGAGTGTTGTTGACCCGTCGTTGATTACATCCCTACACACAAACCAGCCGTCCCCGGGACGGCTTTTTTGTGGGCGATTGAAACGCTCTGTATTTGTGCGCCCTTATTTGATAAATACAGCCTCAGGCATTTCATTTGATTCCCGGTGTAATCAATCATGCAGCGACATTTCGACGATCTTCAGCTGGGCAGCATCGAACTGTTTTGCCTGGCCGCCGAAGCCGGCAGCTTTACCGCCGCGGCCCTGGTGGCGGGTGTGACGCCGGCCGCCGTCAGCCGCTCGGTGTCGCGGATGGAAGAACGTCTGGGTGTGCGGCTGTTCGCGCGTACCACACGCAGCGTCAAGCTGACCGACAGTGGCCGGCGTTATTTCGAGGAGTGTCGCCTAGCCCTTGCGCAACTGGTCGAGGCTCAGCGCGAAGTCATGGGCCAACAGCAGGCACCCTCCGGCACCTTGCGCATCAGCATTCCCACCACCTATGCCCACCATCGCATCCTGCCCTTGCTGCCCGCGTTTCGGGCGCGCTTTCCCGCCGTGAAGGTCGAGGCGCACATCAGCAATCGCAACATCGATTTCGTCGGCGAAGGCTACGACATGGCAATCCGTGTGCGCGCCATTCCCGATTCCGGGCTGATTGCCCGGCCGCTGGAGGACGCCGCGCTGGTGATGATTGCCAGCCCTGACTATCTGAAGCGTGCCGGCACTCCACAAACCCTCGACGACCTGGCGCACCACGAATGCATCCAGTTCGAGCTACCCAGCAACGGGCGGCGGATTGCCTGGCTGTTCAACGATAACGGCGTGCCGCTGGAGATTTTGGCCGAGGGTAATTACTGCTGTTCCGATGATGTATTGGGTGGCGTGACGCTGGCGAAACACGGCGCAGGACTGTTTCAAACCTATCGTTTCATCGTCGAAAACGAACTGGCGGATGGCTCGCTGGTTGAAGTGCTCAAGCCCTATGGCGGGCGTTCGCGTCCCTTCACTTTGCTGTATCCGCAGAGCCGCCATGTGCCGTTGCGGCTCAGGGCGTTTATCGATTTTCTGGTTGAGCATCTGCCTCGCTGAAAAGATCGCAGCCTTCGGCAGCACCTACCTTTGAAACGCGTGCACCTGCAGGAGCTGCCGAAGGCTGCGATCTTTTGGCATATGTCCGATCACCGCACACAAAAAACCGTTGCAGCACCTCTTCAATTGACCGGATTAACCAGTTAGTACAATTTATCTCCACAGGCTGAAACCCTCGGCCAACGCCAAAAATAATAAGTGGAGAGAACCGATGTCCCCTATCGTTCTGGTGCTCAACGGCCCGAACCTGAACCTGCTTGGCACCCGTGAACCGGCGACTTATGGCCACGAAACCCTGGCGGATATTTCATCACTGTGCGGTCGCGCAGCCGAAGAGTTCGGCCTGAAGGTGGAGTTTCGCCAGACCAACCATGAAGGCGAACTGCTCGACTGGATTCATGCCGCCCGTGGCCGCTGCGCCGGGATCGTCATCAACCCGGCCGCCTGGACTCACACCTCGGTCGCCATTCGCGATGCCCTGGTCGCCAGCGAACTGCCGGTGATCGAAGTGCACCTGTCCAATGTCCATGCCCGCGAACCTTTCCGGCATCACTCCTTTGTCTCGTCCATCGCCACGGCGGTCATGTGCGGTTTCGGCAGCCACGGCTATCGTTTGGCGCTGGAGCATTTCAGCCAACGTTTGAAGGATTAAGCGTCATGACACAGAACACCGTGGTACTCGCCGGGTTGATCGGCGCCGGCATTCAGGCTTCCCGCACCCCGGCGCTACACGAGCATGAAGGTGATGCGCAGGGTTTGCGCTACCTGTATCGGTTGATCGATCTGGATCAGTTGAAACTCGACAGCGGCGCCCTGCCCGACCTGCTGATGGCCGCCGAACGCATGAACTTCACCGGGTTGAACATTACCTTCCCGTGCAAGCAGACGATCATCCCGTTGCTCGACGAATTGTCGCCGGAAGCCCGCGGCATTGGCGCGGTGAACACGGTGGTGCTGAAGGACGGGAAACGTATCGGCCATAACACCGATTGCCTGGGTTTTGCCGAAGGGTTTCGCCGTGGCCTGAAGGACGTTGCCCGTGAGCGTGTGGTGCAAATGGGTGCAGGGGGTGCAGGCGCGGCGGTGGCCCACGCACTATTGAGCGAAGGCGTACAACTGCTGAGTATTTTCGATGTGGATCACAGCCGGGCTCAGTCGCTGGCGAACAACCTCAATCAGCATTTTGGTTTTGGCCGCGCCGTGGCCGGTCATGACTTGTCAGGCACGCTGGGTCAGGCGGACGGACTGGTCAATACCACGCCGATGGGCATGAAAAAACTGCCGGGCATGCCCGTGCCGGCAGAGCTGCTTCGGGCCGATCTATGGGTAGCAGAGATCGTTTACTTCCCACTGGAAACCGAACTGCTGCGCAACGCTCGCGCGCTGGGTTGCCGAACCCTGGATGGCGGCAACATGGCGGTGTTTCAGGCAGTGAAGGCGTTTGAATTATTCAGCGGGGTGGTGCCGGATGCCCAGCGGATGCTGGCGCATTTTCAGAGCATGAATGGTTGAAGATCAAAAGATCGCAGCCTGCGGCAGCTCCTGCAAATGTCCGGGTACACACCGGTCTCTGGAGCTGCCGCAGGCTGCGATCTTTTAAGGGCCCTGGAAATCAGGCCTGCAGGTAGCGCAACACCGACTCGCAGATCATCTCCCGATGACGCTGCTTGATGCTTTCGTCCGGCAAGTCGATCTGAAAGATCTCACCGAAGGTATGACGGTTCGACACGCGATAGAAGCAAAACGAACTGATCAGCAGGTGCACATCCAGCGGATCGAGGCCGCCGCGGAATACACCCGCTTCGGCCCCGCGACGCAAAATCTCACCCAGTGAATCGAGGATGGTGTTGTTCATCGCCTTGATCGCATCGGAGCGCTTCACATACTCGGCGTTGTGAATGTTCTCGATGCTGACGATACGCACGAAATCGACGTTGCGATCATGGTGATCGAAGGTGAATTCCACCAACCGCCGAATCGCCTCCACCGGCGCCAGTTCGGCCAGGTGCAAACGGCTCTCGGTGCTGCGGATATCCCCGTAGAGTTTCTCCAGCACCTCGACGTAGAGCTGTTCCTTACTGCCGAAGTAGTAATAGATCATGCGTTTGGAGGTGTGGATGCGCTCGGCGATTGCATCGACCCGGGCACCGGAAAGCCCCTGCTGGACGAACTCGACAATGGCCTCTTGAAGGATGTTCTCGCGGGTTTTTTCCGGGTTGTTCTTGCGACTCTTGCGAGGCTCGGCAATTGGCTTTTCGGGCGCTACGGAGAGTTCTGAAATTATTGTCATTGCGGGCTCACGGCCATCACTACACAAGTGGGCGATTATGGGCCGCTGCGCCCGGTGAAGGAAGTCGCGCGGCAGCGGTTTTGTACCCATGTTTACGATTTTCCTACAACTTTGCCTGACGTACGCCACCAGTTCGTGATTTTGCCATGGCCGCCAGTCGCACTGCCACGTTGGCCGCGCCGTAACCCGCGTAGCCGTTTTTGCGCTGGATGATTTCAAAAAAGAACCGTCCTTCGAACGGCTCGGTGTAAACATGAAACAGCTCGCCACCCTGAGCATCGCGGTCGTAGAGCACGTTGAAGTAGGCCAGCTCGCTGAGGAATTCGTCGTCGAAATCGAACCGCGCGGCGAGGTCATCGTAGTAGTTGAGCGGGATATCCAGCAGCGGCACGCCGGCCTCCTTCGCGCGGCTGACTTCGGCAAAAATGTCGTCACAATCGAAAGCGATGTGATGCACGCCGGAACCGCGATAACTCGACAACGCATGTGAGATAGCAGTGTTGCGGTTCTCGGAAATGTTCAGCGGCAAGCGGATCGAACTGCAGCGGCTGCGTAATGCGCGGCTCTTCACCAAACCATACGGGTCAGGCAACACCACTTCATCGTCGGCCTCGAAATCCAGCAGGCTTTTGTAAAACAGCACCCAGCTGTCGAGGCTGTCGGCGGGCAGTGCCATCGCCATGTGATCGATGCGCTTGAGGCCACCGCTGGCGACGGCCGTCGGTTGCAGGTTGAAGTCGGTGCCGTAGACGTCGGCGTCCTGGTCCACCAAGTAAATCAGGCTGCCATCCGGCGCACGAACCGCTGCCAGTTCAAGCTCATTGGGGCCTACCAGCCCGCGATAGGGTTGCCCCTTGTACGCAACGGCGCGGGCCAGTGCACTGGTGCTGTCCTTGACCCGCACGGCGGTGGCGCACAGCGATGGACCGTGGGCCTCGAAAAAACTGTGGGCGAACGAGTAAGGCTCGGAGTTGAGGATCAGGTTGATATCGCCCTGACGCAACAGGCTGACACTCTTGGAGCGGTGTTGCCCGGCCTTGACGAAACCCAGCCGCTCCAGCCAATGGGCCAGCTTGGCGCCAAGGCTTTCGTCCACCGCGAATTCAAGAAACTCGATGCCGTTGTATTCGCTGGCGCCTGGGGTATCGAACAGAATGTCGCGATTGGCCACAGGCGTGGCTTGCTGCTCCAGACGCTGGCGGGTTTTCTCTTCCAGATACAGTAACGAACGCAAACCGTCGGCGGCGTTGGCCCGTGGCGGTGCGGCACGGAAGCCGTCGTTGAAGATCTCCAGCGACAGCGGCCCGGTGTAGCCACTCTTGATGATCGGCGCGAGGAAGCCCGGCAGATCGAATTCACCCTGGCCCGGGAAACAGCGGAAGTGTCGGCTCCACTCCAGCACATCCATGGCCAGGATCGGCGCGTCGGCCATTTGCACGAAGAAGATCTTGTCGCCGGGAATCTCGGCGATGGCGCTCGGGTCGCCCTTGAGCGACAGCGTATGAAAACTGTCCAGCAACACGCCGAGGCTCGGGTGGTCGGCCTGGCGAACGATGTTCCACACCTGTTGATACGTGTTCACATGCCTGCCCCAGGCCAGCGCTTCATAGCCGATCCGCAGGCCACGAATACCGGCCCGTTCTGCGAGCTGGCGCAAATCATCAATCAGGATCTGTTCATCACCGATGGAGTCGGCCGAAGCGTTGCTGCACACCAGCACCAGGTCGGTGCCCAGTTCCTGCATCAAATCGAACTTGCGCTCGGCCCGCTCCAGATTGCGCGGCAGGCGATCGCGGCGGCAACCTTCGAAATCCCGAAAGGGTTGAAACAGTGTGATGGCGATCCCGAGATCGGCGCACATCTGTTTGATTTCTCGCGGGCTTCCGTCGTAATAGAGAAGGTCGTTCTCGAAAATCTCCACCCCGTCAAAACCGGCGGCGGCAATGGCTTCGAGTTTTTCCGGCAGGGTGCCGCTCAAGGAAACGGTGGCAATGGAACGCTGCATGTATGGACTCCCGGTGGTAGGGAAATTTCTTGTCAGGGCGTAGGAGCTGCCGAAGGCTGCGATCTTTTGACTTTGCCTTCAGCAATAGGTCAGGCGTCAGAATCAAGATCAAAAGATCGCAGCCTTCGGCAGCTCCTACAGGGGTAGCGTTTGTCTTGGGTAAATTATTGGCTTGACGAATCCACACAGCAATTCAAAGTGTACTACCCGGTTAGTTTTGCGGGCGATTATCGAACACAATGGCGGTTGGCGAATTGACGATTTTTCGTCCACTGCGCACCATCGACAGCACATTGAGTCCGGTCACGACCCCATGGACTCGGTTACCAAAGACCCTGAACACCACATAAAAATTTCAAAAAACGGGTACACGCTCATGCACTCATTCAACGCCTTGTTTGCTTGCTCCACCGCCCTCACGCCTAGCCTGGCGTCCATCCGAACCTCGCGTTCCCTCGGCCGAACCGTGCCGCTCGCTGAATAAAACGTTGTCGTCACCTGACGAGAACCCCTCAGCCGATCAATCACACCCGCGCCTGTCGCCGTCGATTGATCACGCGCCCTTGAAGTCCCGACAAGCCTCGCTTGTCAGTCATTGAACGGATGGCACACATGTTTCCTTCTCAAAGCTCTCACGTGGCTCCGGCCCAAAGCGTCGCCACTGGCGGCATCGGCGACAAAATCCGCGGCGCCATGGCGGTCGGCAAAACCCGTTGGGGGATGCTGGCGCTGGTGTTTTTCGCCACCACCCTGAACTACATCGACCGCGCCGCCCTGGGCGTCATGCAGCCGATCCTGGCCAAGGAAATGAGCTGGACGGCGATGGATTACGCCAACATCAACTTCTGGTTCCAGGTCGGCTACGCCGTCGGTTTCGTGCTGCAAGGCCGGTTGATCGACCGGGTCGGCGTGAAACGCGTGTTCTTCTGCGCGGTACTGCTCTGGAGCCTGGCCACCGGCGCTCATGGCCTGGCCACTTCGGCGGTGGGCTTCATGGTTTGCCGGTTCATTCTCGGTTTGACCGAAGCCGCCAACTACCCGGCCTGCGTGAAAACCACCCGGTTGTGGTTCCCCGCCGGCGAACGCGCCGTGGCCACCGGCATCTTCAACGCCGGGACCAACGTCGGTGCGATGTTCACACCGATGCTGTTGCCGCTGATCCTCCATGCCTGGGGCTGGCAAGCCGCGTTCCTGTGCATCGCGGCACTGGGCGCCATCTGGTTGCTGTTCTGGGGGCTGAAGTACTTCAATCCGGAAGACCACCCGAGCGTCAAACAATCGGAACTGGACTACATCCAGAATGAAGTCGAACCGGAACAATCCCGCGTACCGTTCTCACGAATCCTGCGCATGCGAGGCACCTGGGCCTTCGCCCTGGCCTACTCGATCACCGCGCCAGTGTTCTGGTTCTACCTGTATTGGCTGCCGCCGTTCCTCAATCAGCAATACAACCTGGGGATCAACGTGACCCAGATGGGTATCCCGCTGATCATCATCTACCTCACGGCTGACTTCGGCAGTGTCGGCGGCGGGATCCTGTCCTCGTTCCTGATCGGTCGCGGGATCAACCCGATCAAGGCACGACTGATGTCCATGTTCCTGTTCGCCTGCTGCATCATCGGCGTGGTCATGGCCGCCGGCTCGAGCAGCCTGTGGCTCGCGGTGTTCGCCATCTCCCTGGCCATCGGCGCTCACCAGGCCTGGACCGCGAACATCTGGAGCCTGGTGATGGACTACACACCCAAGCACATGATGAGTACGGTGTTCGGCTTCGGCGGGATGTGCGCGGCGATCGGCGGGATGTTCATGACCCAGTTGGTCGGCCACATTCTGACGATCACCAACAACAACTACACCGTGCTGTTCACCATCATTCCGGCGATGTACTTCATCGCGCTGACCTGGCTGTACTTCATGGCACCGCGCAAGATTCCGACCATAAAAGATTGATTCATCTCAAACGCAGGCCTGATCCCGGGCCTGCGTTTTTTTATGTGCGCGGTTTATGAATTCACCCCTTTTTTCTCAAAGCCACAGAGACAAACCATGTCGCCAGGTAACTTGAGCATCGCCAAGCGTGCCGTGATCAGCTTCGGCGTCATCGCCTTGCTGGTCCTGTTGCAGGGGCTGTTCGCCCTCAAACAGGTCGCGCAAGTCCGCGCCACCGGCCAGCACACTGAAAACATCTCTCTGCCCAGCATTCGCTACCTGGGTGAAATCCGCGACTACATCCTGAGCATTCGCGTACTCAGCCTGCGCATGGCGCTCAACCGCGATCCAAAAGTGCTCGATGCCACCGTCACACGCCTGCATCAAGTGCAGGGTTGGCTTGCGCAGACACTGGAAAAATTCACCCCGCTGGTCGGTGATTACAACCGGGGGCCGTACGAAAAATTCGTCGCCACCGTCACGAACTACCGGCAGGCGCTGGCGCAATACGAAGCGCTGTCGCGGGAGAACCGCAGCGAAGAAATGACCGCGTTGCTCAACAGCAAAATCCAGGACTACTCGACTCAGACCGGTGACCAGTTCGCCGAATTGATGGCCCTTGCCGCTAACGAAGTCAGCCTGTCGGCCAACCAGGCCGACTCGCTCTACAACCAGGTAAAAATCACGGTTATCGGTGCGCTGATAGCAGTCGCACTCCTGACCCTGTGCCTGGCCTGGCTGTTGATTCGCAGCATCGTCATGCCAATCCGCCAGGCAGTCGAGGTGGCCGAGCAAGTGGCCGCCGGTGACCTGAGTCAACCGATCCGCAGCCACGGCGCCGATGAAACCGCACGCTTGCTCAAGGCCCTGTCGGCCATGCAGACCAGCCTGCGGGAAACCCTGCAATTGATCAGCGGCACTTCGACTCAACTGGCGGCCGCCGCCCTGCAAATGAATCAGAGCACTCACCAGGACTCCAGTCGGCTGCAACAGCAACACAATGAAATCGAGCAGGCCGCCACGGCCGTCAACGAAATGACCGTCGCGGTGGAAGAAGTCGCGCGCAACGCGGTGTCGACTTCCGACAGCACTCGCCAATCCACGCAGCAAGCCAGTCAGGGCCAGGCACGGGTGATTGAAACACTGGATTCGATTCAGGCGATGAGCAGCAATGCGGGCCTCGCACTGCAACAGGTTCAGACCCTGGCCGAGCAGTCCCGGGAAATCGGCAAGGTGCTGGATGTGATCCGCGCCATCGCCGAACAGACCAATCTGCTCGCGCTCAACGCCGCGATCGAAGCCGCGCGGGCCGGGGAAGCCGGACGTGGTTTCGCGGTGGTGGCCGACGAAGTTCGGGCGCTGGCGCATCGCACTCAGCAATCGACCCGGGAGATCGAACAGATGATCGGGCGGGTTCAGGGCGACACCGACAGTGTAGTGGTGTCGATGCACGACAACAGTCAGCGTGTCGCCGAAACCCTGTCGATTGCTGAACAGGCCGGGCTGGCGCTGGCAGAAATCACCCGGGCGATGGAGCAGATCCATGAACGTAATCTGGTGATCGCCAGTGCCTCGGAGGAACAGGCCCAGGTGGCCCGTGAGGTGGATCGCAATCTGCTGAACATTCGCGACCTGTCGCTGGAAAGCGCCGACGCCGCGACCCGGACCAGCGCCACCAGCCAGGAGCTGTCGCGACTGGCGGCCGGCCTGCAAAACCTGGTGGTGCGCTTCAGGTTTTGACTGGCCTCAGCGGCGGCTTTGTTGCCACGCCGCCGCCAACCCGCTGCAGCAAATCACCGCGATCCCGACCACCGTGGTCAGGGTCGGCGTGTGAGAAAACAGCAACCAACCCAGCAACCCGGCAAAGACAATCTGGCAATAGCCGAACGGTGCCAGCAGCGCGGGGGCGGCGTGACGGAAAGCCTGGGTCAGAAACAGGTGCGCCGTCATCCCGCAGGCGCCCAGTGCAACCATCATCAATCCATGCCCAAGGCTTGGCACTTTCCAGAAGAACGGCACCAGTGCGCTCATCACCAGGGTGTTGCACAGGCCGGCGAAGAAGTTACTGGTGGTCGGGCTGTCGATTTCACTGAGCTTGCGGGTGAGCAATTGATAGAAGCAGAAAAACAGCGCCGAGCAGAGCGGCAGTAATACCGCTGGCGTGAACAGATCACCGCCGGGGTGGACGATGATCAATACGCCGATAAATCCGCAAATCACCGCGATCCATTGCCCACGGGTGACCCGCTCACCCAGCAGTGGCACCGATAGCGCGGTCACCAACACCGGGGCAAGGAAGTTGACCGCCGTGGCTTCGGCCAGCGGGATGTACTGCAAACCGGTGGTGAAAAACAAACTGGTGCCCAACAGGCACAACGCTCTGAGCAACTGCAGCAACGGCCGTTTGGTGCGCAGGACTCGCAGCCCGGATTGCGGCAGAAATATCCCGGCCATCAGTAGGGTGTGAATCACATAGCGAGCCCAGACCACCATGACGATGGGGTAGAAGCCCGATAGATACTTCGACAAAGCGTCGTGACTGGAAAACAGGAAGGTCGCGACGACGATCAGCAGAATCCCTTTGAAGGGTTGGTTTACGCCGGAGAGCGGGGTGCTGACGGTCATGCAAGGCCTCTGGAATCAAATCAGAATGTGGCGAGGGAGCTTGCTCCCGCTGGACTGCGCAGCAGTCCCCAAATCAGCAAAGGTGTTCCGTCACTTCATATGACAGATCGTTGACGACCGCTTCGCGGCCGAACGGGAGCAAGCTCCCTCGCCACAGGTTCAAAGGCGCGCCAACAATTCCCGGGTTTTATCCAACGCCATCCGCGCCCGCTGTAACCCGCTTACGCCCTGCTCCAGCAACTTCACAGTGGGAACCTCCAGGCTCAACGGAATATCAGCCGGCAAACACTGCAACAACCCCACCAGATCACAATCGCCATCGCCCGGAAAACGTCGTTCGTTACGGGCCTGACGCAAAATCTCCGCCATGTCCGCTGACCGTGGCCCCGCAACATCGCACAGCTGTGCATACCGTAACCGTGACGGTGCTACCTTGGCCAGATCTTCCAGCCGCGAACCCGATCGGTCGAAATGGAACGCGTCCACCAACACCGCGCCGTTTTCACGGTCAGCTTTTTCGACGACGCGCACCGCTTGTTGGAGGTTGCGCGCATCGGTCCACGGCATGAACTCCAAATGCGGATGCAGCCCGTAAGGTGCCGCCAGATCACAGAGCCGGGCGAAATTCTCGGTGAGTCGCTGTTCGTCAGAATCGTTACCGGCCACCAGCAATTCACTGGCACCAAACTCCGCTCCGACCGCCAGAATCTTCTCGAAGTCGGCAACGATGGTTTGCGGTTCAAGACGCAGGATTTCAACATCCAGCACACGAATGCCGGTGTCGCGCAAACGCTCCAGCGTCCTGCGCCGTAACCCGACATCGGCTACCAGCGCAAAGTGATGTTCTTCGGGTGTCGCAGGTTCCAGGCGTAATCCGACATGGCTGTAACCGGCCCGTGCTGCGACCTCGACCCTCTCCGGTGGTGACAACTCCAGTACCGTCAGACTGGCCAGGGAAAAGATCCGTTCACTCATGTTCACTCCTCGATCAACATCGGGGTGCAGGCGCGACCGGTTTCGGCGGCCTCGCGGATTGCGTCAATCAGCGCCAGGGTGCGCGCAGCATCGGCAGCGCTCACCAATGGTTCGACTTCCCGGCGCGCCACGCGCACGAAATGCTGCAACTGCAAACGCAACGCTTCATCGGCGCTGAAGCTCTCCTGCACCGGCAGCAGCGGTTGATGCCAGCCCCCATCGACGTCGGCATAGTGCCAGCGCTTGAGCTGTGGAATGCTCAGCGCACCGCCCGTCCCGGCCAACAGATAACACGGCTGATCGGCCTGGCGCGGATACACCGGGTTCTCGCCGGAATCCAGTTCCCAACTCCAGGGTGCCGCCACTGCGTCGGAACCGGTCAGGCTGCCCAGTGCGCCATTGTCGAATTGCAGCAACACCGCCGCACAATCTTCGTTGGCAAACCCGCGAACCGCATTGCTGGTGATTGCCTGCACCTGCCGAACTTCGCCGCACAGATGCCGCAGCAGATCGAGGTCATGAATCAGGTTGGTCAGCAACATCCCCGCACCGGGTTCGCGGCGCCATGGTGTTTCGAAATAGCTGTCGGGTTTGCGCAATTGCCAGAGCGCCGTCACCGTCGTCAGCTGCCCCAAAGCACCGCCCTGAACCAGTTCTTGGGCGCGAACGATCAACGGATTGTGCCGACGGTGATGGCCGACCAGCACGGGGACGCCGGTGGCTTTCGACGCGGCCACCAGTTCGCGCACTTCATCCATGTACACGCCCACCGGCTTTTCCAGCAGCACCGGCACGCCGACGGCGAGGCAATCGAGCGCAGTGCTGACGTGCAACGTGTTCGGGTTGGCGACGATCACCGCGTCTGGCTGCACCTGCTCCAGCATCTGACGGTGATCGGCGAAATACCTCACGCCCCACTCGGCTGCAAGACCTGCGGCTTGTGGGCCGGGATCGGCCACTGCGCACAAGGTCGCTTCCGTCAGGGATTTCAGATGCTGGTAATGCTGCCGGCCCATGTTGCCAGCACCGATCAGGGCGATGCGAAGGGGCAAAGACACGGTGCAGTCCTCTTGTGATTATTGTCGGAAGGGTGAATTTCAATAATTTAGAACCTGGTTCCAGATTCTTACACAAGCGAACCGCAAAAGTGTGCGAACAGCGCACACGATTAAAAGATCGCAGCCTTCGGCAGCGCCTACACAAACCCTGTAGCTGCCGAAGGCTGCGATCTTTAAACGTCAGCTGAACAACTCAGAAGCCAGGCTTGCGGCAGACAGCTCTTCAGTAAACTTCAACAGTAGCGGCGCCAACTCATGCAGCCGTGCCCCCGGCATCCGTGCGCTTGGCCCGGCAATGCTCAGCACACCGATCACTCGACCATCGCCGGGATGGCGCACCACCGCCGCAATCGCCGAGGTGCCCACTGCCGAACTCTCCTCGACCCAGGCGTAGCCCTGCTCCCGCGCCAGACGCAGGCGCTCCAGCAATTCAATGTTGGAGCGCGGTGCGTTCGGCCCCAGATCTTTCGGTTGCACGTCGCCCTGACGTTCCACCAACGACAACGCTTCGGCATCGCTCATGCACGCCAGCCATGCGTGGCCCGACGCGGTGTAGAACAACGGCGCATCACGGCCCATGTCCGGGTCATAACGAAGCCCCGAGCGGGCGCCTTGAGACTTGGCGATCCAGACCTGCCGCTCGCCTTCAATAACGCCAAGGCGCACCAGTTCACCGGTTTCCTCGGCCAGACGATCCAGCACCGGCTGCACGATATCGGCGCCGCTGCTGGACAGGTAACGGAAACCCATCGCCACCAGTCTGGTCGACAAGTGATAACGCAGGTTCTCCGGATTCTGCCGCACATAACCCAGGCGGATCAGCTCGGCGAGCAGGCGATGAGTCGCGCTTTTGGGGATATCCAGTTGCTCTGCCAGCGTCTGCATCGGCAGGCCACGAGGTTCACTGGTGAGGCTTTCCAGCACGCTGAAAACACGTTCGATCTGACTGCCGGCCATGGGAGGTTCCACACGAAATTTGCCCGATTCTAGAAGACAACCCACCGAATGCGAAATCTGGAACCGCGAGTCCGTTAGCCGCCGTCGAGACAAGCAGTCCCCCACTCGATAAAAACCCATCGCCTGAAGGAATTCGCTGGGCTATCCGTGTTCAATACAAGTCTGAAATGGTGCGCGCACGGCAAAAGACGGACGACCGGACTGGCGCCACGCTTACTCACCAGCAACACTCATCACCATGTTCAAACGAGGATCCGCCCATGCTTTGGAAAAAAGGCCGACGCAGCGACAACGTGGTCGACGCCCGTGGCGATGATGTCGGTGGTGGCGGCGGCGGGATGCGCTTCGGCGGGGGCAAGGGCCTGAGCCTGACGGCGATCCTGTTGATCGTCGGGATCGGCTGGATCACCGGCCAGGACCCGTTGCAGATCCTCGGGCAACTGACCGGGCAGATGAGCGAACAATCGGCCCCGGCCCCCCCAAAAACCCGCCAGGCGCCACCGGCCAATGATGAAGGGGCCGAATTCGTACGCTCGATCCTCGGCGACACCGAAGACACCTGGGGCCAGATTTTTCAGCAGGCCGGTCGGCAATATAAAGACCCGACCCTGGTGCTGTTCAGCAATCGGGTGAACTCGGCGTGCGGCCTGGCGACGTCGGCAACCGGTCCGTTCTATTGCCCGGCAGACCAGAAGGTCTACCTGGACACGAGTTTCTTCCAGGAAATGTCGCAACGCTTTTCCGCTGCGGGTGATTTCGCTCAGGCCTACGTGATCGCTCATGAAGTCGGACACCACGTGCAGACCCTGCTTGGCGTTTCGGCGAAGATTCAGGCCGCTCGGCAGCAGGGCCGACAAATGGAAGGCGACGGCGGTTTGCTGGTGCGTCAGGAACTGCAGGCCGATTGCCTGGCCGGAGTCTGGGCCAACAATGCGCAAAAACGCCTGAACTGGCTGGAACCCGGTGACATCGAAGAAGCCTTGAACGCCGCCAACGCCATCGGCGACGACCGCTTGCAACAGCAAGGTCAGGGCCGCGTGGTGCCGGACTCCTTCACTCACGGCACTTCGGCCCAGCGGGTGCGCTGGTTCAAGGCTGGATTCGCACAAGGCCAGATCAGCCAGTGCGATACCTTTGCCGCGAAGACTCTGTGATGCGTCAGTGGCTGCTGGTTCTGTTGATCACCTGCGCAAGCACCCAGGCTGCCGAGCAGGGAGGCAAGGCGATCAGTTCCGGGCGCCTGCTGTTGAGCGCCGGCGAAATCGCGGTGGGCATCGGCCCGACGCCTGCGAAAATCGAACGCGTGCTGATCATCATCCATGGTCGTTTGCGCAATGCTGAAACCTACCGCCAGAGCGCCGAGCACGCGACCGAGCAGGCCGGGCAAAGCGCGAACACCTTGGTGCTCGCCCCGCAGTTTCTCAATGAAACCGACATCGCGAGCCATCCGGTGCCTGACAGTGTTTTACGCTGGCAAGGCAATGACTGGATGGCCGGCGGCTTATCCACCGCGCCGTTCACCCTGAGTTCCTATGCGGCACTCGACGAAATCATCGCTCGCCTGGGGGATCGGCGCCAGTTTCCGGACGTGAAGCAAATCGTCATCGCCGGTCACTCCGGCGGTGCTCAGGTGGTTCAGCGTTATGCCTTGCTGGGTCACCCTCAGCCCGCTCTCGATACAGAAGGCGTGAAGGTGCGCTATGTGATTGCCAATCCTTCGTCGTACGCCTACTTCAATGAGCAACGGCCAGTGGCGTTCAGTCATGCGGGGTGCCCGAATTTCAATCGCTGGAAGTATGGGCTGGCGGATCTGCCCGCTTATGCCAATGGGCAAACGCCTGCGCAACTCGAAGAGAACTATGTCAAACGTGACATCGTTTATTTACTCGGCCAGCAGGACACTGATCCGAATCATCCGGCGCTGGATAAAAGTTGTGAGGCTAAAGCTCAGGGTGCGTCTCGATTGATTCGTGGGCGCAACTATTTCAAATATCTGAAGCAACGCCATTCTCAGGGGTTAAGTCAGCAACTGATCGAAGTGCCTGGGGTCGAGCACAATGGGGACGGGATGTTTACGTCGCCTGAGGGGCAGAAGGCGTTGTTCGGTCAGTGAGTTTTTGTGGTGCCTGAACTGACGCTATCGCGGGCAAGCCCGCTCCCACAGGGTTATGCACCATCCTTGTGGGAGCGGGCTTGCCCGCGATAGCGGTTAATCAGATGACCAATCTCTCAAGCCGAAAGCATCTGCCGCAACACCACGCAATCGGCAGCATGCCAATCAGTCAATTCCGGCCACGGATTATCCGGCAGATTCACCAGCACCGTCCGCGTCCCCGCCGCCCGACCGCAATCCAGATCAAAGCGGTAATCACCGACCATCACCATGTCGCTCGCCGGCACCTTCCAGGCCTCGGCCAGTTTCAGCAGACCACCGGGATGCGGCTTGGGCGGCGCTTCATCGCGACCCAGTACATCCTCCACCGCAAAGCAGTCGGCCAGACCAATCGCCTCCAGCGTGACATGCGCCAGCTCGCGAGCATTGCGCGTGAGAATGCCCAGACGATAACCGCGCCCGGCCAACTCACGCACCAGCTCCACCGCGCCCGGCGCCGGTTTCGAACCCATTGCCAGATCCCGCTCATGCTCCAGCAACCACGCGTGCTTGGCCGCCGCTTCATCGGCCGGCAGCGCAGCGAGGTGGGTGAGAATGTCGTCTTCGGCGGGAATCGCCAACGCCACGCGGATTGCCGCGAAGTCATGCACCGCCACTGTCAGGGTGCCGTCCATGTCGAACACCCAGTGCCGCACCTCGGCCAGGCTCATGCCCAATCCTTGCGATGACGAATCAGGCCTTCCTGAGTGACCGAAGCCACCAATTGCCCAGCACGGTTGAACACGCTGCCACGGGAGAATCCGCGCGAGTTGCCGGCCCACGGGCTGTCCATGGCGTACAGCAACCAGTCATCGGCACGCAGGTCGGCGTGGAACCACAATGCGTGGTCGAGGCTGGCGACCTGCATGTCTTTCTGCCAGACCGATTTGCCGTGGGGCAACATCGAGGTGGTCAGCAGGCCGAAGTCCGACGCGTAGGCCAACAGGTATTTGTGCAGCGCCGGGGTGTCGGCCAACGCACCGTCGGCGCGGAACCAGACGTACTTGACCGGATCGGCAGGTTGCGGGTTGTAGGGATCTTTCTCGGTCACCGGACGGACTTCGATCGGTTTCGGGCACAGCAGTTTTTCGCGCATGTGTTCAGGGATCAGGTGCGCGCGCTGCTGGGTGAGCTCCAGCTCCGACGGCAGGTTTTCCGGGCCGACCACTTGCGGCATTTCGCTCTGGTGCTGGCAGCCTTCTTCATCGTACTGAAACGAGGCGCTGCAGGTGAAAATCGGGTTGCCCTTCTGGATCGCCGTCACCCGGCGCGTGCTGAAACTGCCGCCATCGCGCACCCGATCGACCTGATACACCACCGGCAACTTGGCATCGCCCGGGCGCAGGAAGTAACCGTGCATCGAATGCACATGACGCGCGGCTTCGACTGTCTGACTGGCCGCCGACAGGGACTGGCCGAGCACCTGGCCGCCGAACAACTGACGAAAACCCAGATCCTGGCTGCGGCCACGGAACAGGTTTTCTTCAATCGGTTCCAGGGTCAGCAGGTCTACCAGATCTTCCAACACTTGGCTCATTCAGACTCTCCTCACACAAAGCAATGCCGCGCAGCCTTGGCTGCGGCGGTCGATTCAGTTTATGGCCCGGTTCAACATGAGGGCCATTGTAAACGTCCGTGCCTGCTTATCCATGCAAGGTTTCCAGCCATTGTTCACGGGTGATGCGATACAACACGTGGGGGCGCAGCGGATGATCGGCTGCCAGACTCGGGTGCTCGAAGTCATCGGCGGGGGCATGGTGCATGCCAATCGCCTGCATGACTTTTTGCGAAGGCATGTTGGTTTCGGTGGTGAACGCCACGACCTCTTGCAGTGCCAACCGGTCAAACCCGCAGCGCAATGCGGTCCACGCCGCTTCACTGGCATACCCCAGGCCCCAGTGCTCGCGCGCCAGGCGCCAGCCGATTTCGATGGCCGGGGTGAAGGGCGCGTCGAAGCCGACCACACCCAGCCCGGTAAACCCGATGAACGCCCCGGTGTCCTTGCGCTCGAGTGCCCAGAGGCCAAAACCATACTCGGCAAAATGCCCGCGAACCCGTCCGATCAGCGAGGCGCTTTCCAGTCGACTCAAGGGTGCCGGAAAATAACGCATCACCTGTGGATCGGCACACATTGCCGCAAACGCCGGCAAATCCTCGTCACGCCACTGCCGCAACAACAGTCGCGCGCTTTCGAGTTCCAGTATCGGCTCCATCGTGCCCCTCCCCTCTGTTTCCATGCCGCAAGTCTACATCGCTGGTAGGATCCTTCACTCATTCCTACAGGCCTTCCTAGATAAATCAGCCATGCCCCTGCCTCTGATCTACCACGAAGACTACAGTCCCGAGTTCCCGGCGGATCACCGCTTCCCCATGGACAAGTTTCGCTTGCTGCGCGATCACCTGGTGGACAGTGGCCTGACCCGCGACGCTGACCTGCTGCGCCCGGACCTGTGCCCGGCGGATATTCTCGCCCTCGCTCATGACCCTGCGTATATCGAACGCTACATGGGCGGCGAGTTGTCCCGGGAAGACCAGCGGCGCCTCGGCCTGCCCTGGAGCGAAGCACTGGCCCGGCGCACGGTGCGAGCGGTCGGCGGTTCGCTGCTGGCGGCCGAACAGGCACTGGAACATGGCTTGGCCTGTCACCTGGCCGGCGGCACTCATCACGCGCATTACGATCACCCCGCCGGGTTCTGCATTTTCAATGACCTGGCAGTGATCAGCCATTGCCTGCTGGAAAGTGGCCGGGTGAATCGGGTGCTGATCTTCGACTGCGATGTGCATCAGGGCGATGGGACTGCACGAATCCTGCACAACACCCCGGAGGCAGTGACCGTTTCCCTGCACTGCGAAAAGAACTTTCCTGCACGCAAAGCCGAAAGCGACTGGGACATCCCGTTGCCCATGGGCATGGGCGATGCCGACTACCTGAAGGTAGTGGACGATGCGCTCAACTATTTGCTGCCGCTCTACCAACCGGATCTGGTGCTGTACGACGCCGGTGTCGATGTGCATAAGGACGACGCTTTGGGCTATCTGAAACTGACAGACGAAGGCGTCGCCGCTCGCGACGAAAGCGTGATGCGTCATTGCCTGGGCCGGGATATTCCGCTGGTCGGCGTGATCGGCGGCGGTTACAGCAAGGACCGCAAAGCCCTGGCGCGCCGTCATGGCATCCTCCATCACAGCGCCCAACGGGTCTGGCAGTCATCAGGTTGTCATTGAGGTGTGGGTCTTTACCCACAATGCCTGTGGAACCGCCTGTGGATAACCTGAGTGAAAGGGCCTGCAGGCCATGCTACCTATAGCGTGCAACGGAGTGGTTGTTTTTTGATCAGCTCTTGAACACACCCATGATCCCTGTGGGAGCGGGCTTGCCCGCGATGAGGCCGGTACATTCAACATCATTGTTGCCTGACAGTCCGCTATCGCGGGCAAGCCTGCTCCCACCGTTATCGCGCACTGCTAGAATGCGCGGCTTATTCCGCCACGCCGCAGCTCTCGCCATGACCCAGCCCTCCACTTCCCTCCCCTCAAACGTCGCCATCATCGGTGGCGGTCCCGCCGGTTTGATGGCGGCTGAAGTGTTGAGCCAGGCAGGAATCAAGGTCGACCTGTACGACGGCATGCCTTCAGTGGGGCGAAAATTCCTCCTCGCCGGTGTCGGCGGCATGAACATCACCCATTCCGAGGCCTACCCCGCATTTCTCTCACGCTACGCCGAACGGGCTCCGCAGATTGCACCGCTGCTACGAGCCTTCGGGGCCGAAGCCTTGTGCCAATGGATTCATGACCTGGGCATCGAAACCTTTGTCGGCAGCTCCGGCCGGGTGTTTCCTACCGACATGAAAGCCGCGCCCCTGTTGCGTGCCTGGCTCAAACGCCTGCGCGATGCCGGCGTAGTTATCCACACCCGCCATCGCTGGCTCGGTTGGGATGACAACGGTGACTTGCGTATCGACAGCCCCGAAGGCGAAAAAACCGTTCAAGCGAATGCGACCTTACTGGCCCTCGGCGGCGGCAGTTGGTCGCGCCTCGGTTCGGACGGTGCCTGGATGCTGCCGCTGGAACAGCGCGGTGTAGGACTGACGCCGTTGCAACCGAGCAATTGCGGCTTCGAGGTGCAGGCCTGGAGCGAATTGATGGTCAGCAAATTCGCAGGCAGCCCGCTGAAAAACATCGCCATTGGCCTCAATGACGACGTGCCGCGACTCGGGGAGTGTGTGATCACTGCCACGGGGATTGAAGGCAGTTTGATCTACGCCCTGTCGGCACCGATCCGCGAAGCGATCAATCAGCACGGCTCGGCAACCATTCATCTCGATCTGTTGCCGGGCAAGCCTGTGGATAAAGTTCAGGCGGCGCTGAACAAACCTCGCGGCTCCCGTTCCATGGCCAAACACCTGCACAGTCAGCTTGGGCTTGATGGCGTGAAAGCGGCGTTGTTGCGGGAACTGACACCGGTTGAATGTTTTGCCGATCCGGCGCTGCTGGCCAAAGCGATCAAGGCATTGCCACTGACGCTGATGAAAACCCGGCCATTGGACGAAGCCATCAGCAGCGCGGGGGGCGTGATGTTCGAGACGATGGATGAACGTTTGATGCTCAAGCAACTGCCCGGCGTGTTCTGCGCGGGGGAAATGCTCGATTGGGAAGCGCCGACCGGCGGCTATCTGCTGACCGCGTGTTTCGCCAGTGGTCGAGCGGCGGGGTTGGGGATGGTGGAGTGGTTGCGGCGCAAGGATTGAAGACCGAGGCGCGTCCATCGCGAGCAGGCTCGCTCCCACAGGTGACCGAGTTCTTTCATAAGAATACGGTCAATGTGGGAGCGAGCCTGCTCGCGATGGTGGCCTGACAGGCGCAGCGTTTAATCAAGGCTTACGCTTACGCGGCCCGGTATTGAACACCGGCACTTTACGCACAGGCTTGATCGAAGGCTCCGGCGCCGACGCATCACCGCTCTCGACCCATTTACCCAGGTTGCGCTTGCCGCCACTGGAGGTCTTGGGCTTCTTCGGTTTTTTCGGCTTCTTGATCACCTGACCGCTGGCATCGGTATCCGGCACGCGGTGCTCAGGCTCGAAATCCTGCTCCATCTGGCGAGTCAACGTCTGACGGGTCAACATCTCGATGGCTGACAGCTGATTCACTTCATCGGCGCAGACCAGCGAAATTGCCTCGCCGGTTGAACCCGCACGGCCGGTACGGCCGATGCGGTGGATGTAGTCCTCCGCCACGATCGGCAGGTCGAAGTTGACCACCAACGGCAAATCTTCGATATCCAGACCACGGGCGGCCACGTCGGTGGCTACAAGGATCTGCACTTCGCTGGCCTTGAAACGATCCAGCGCTCGCTGACGGGTTGCCTGAGGTTTGTCGCCGTGGATGCCGTCAGCGTTGATGCCCAGGCCCTGGAGTTTTTCCACCAGCGCGTCTACGCCGTTACGGGTCTTGGCGAATACCAGCACCTGCTTCCACTTGCCCTTGCGCATCAAGTGAACGAACAGCTCCGGCTTGCGCTTCTTGTCCACCGTCACCACCCACTGTTTAACAGTGTTGGCTGCGACGTTGCGCGGGCTGACTTCGATGCTCAGCGGGTCGTTGAGCATTTGCCCGGCCAGGGTGCGGATGGCGTCGGAGAAGGTCGCGGAGAACAACAGCGTCTGGCGCTTCTTCGGCAGCGCCTTGTAAATGTTCCCCAGTTCTTCGGAGAAGCCCAGATCGAGCATGCGATCGGCTTCGTCCAGCACCAGGGTTTGCAACTGGTTGAACTTGAGCGCGTTCTGGCGGAACAGGTCGAGCAAGCGGCCCGGGGTCGCCACCAACAGATCAACGCCTTTGCGCAGCTTCATCATTTGCGGGTTGATGCTGACGCCGCCGTACACCGCGTATGTGCTCAACGGCAGGTTCGCGGCGTACTGACGCACGCTTTCGTGAACCTGCTCGGCCAGTTCGCGGGTCGGCACCAGGATCAGCGCGCGCACGGAGTTGGCGCTGACTTTCGGCCCTTCCATGGCCAGCAATTGCAGCAGCGGCAAGGCGAAACCGGCAGTCTTGCCGGTGCCGGTCTGGGCCGCGGCCATCAGGTCGCGACCGGCCAGAACCGCCGGAATCGCTTGCGTCTGAACCGGCGTCGGGGTCTGGTAGCCGAGCGTCTCGAGAGCGCGCAGCAAGGGTTCGATCAGGCCAAGGGTGGCGAAAGTCATGGGAGTACCGTAGGAAAATTCAGCGCGATTGTGCAAAGAGTGTGCAAAGAGTGTGCAAAACGAGTGTGCAATGGCGCGCAGTTTACCCTAATTCGCGCGGGATTCTGTCGGCACCGCTACGGCAGGCCGATCTGCACCTCGGCGCCACTGCGGCAACCCGATCAACACCACGGCACTGATGATCACCGCCATGGCCAGCGCTTCCTCGATACCGATGGTCTCGCCGACAAACACGATACCCAGCAACACCGCCACCGCCGGGTTGACGTAGGCATAACTGGTGGCCGCTGCCGGACGCACGTGTTTCAACAGGTACATGTAGGCGTTGAAGGCGATGATCGAACCGAAGACGGTCAGGTACGCCAGCGCCGCCCAGCCTTCGATCGGCGGCAGACTGTCCAGACGTTCGCCACTCACCGCGCTGCCGATCAGCAACGCCACGCCGCCCACCAGCATTTCCACGGCACTGGCCATCGGTCCCTGAGGCAACGGCAAGTGCTTGCTCCACACCGAACCGAACGCCCAGGACGCTGCCGCGAATACCAACAACGCCGCACCCAACGGGCTCGACTGCAGGTTTGAACCGAGGTTGAGCATGGCGATGCCGATCAACCCGAGCACAATCCCGGCCCATTCGAGACGGGTATTACGCGCCCCCCAGAAATATCCACAGAGCAAGGTAAACAGCGGCACCGTCGCCACCGCCAATGCGGCAACGCCGGAGGCGACACCGGTGTGTTCAGCCACGCTGACCGCGCCGTTACCGCAAGTCAGCAGCAAAATCCCGATAATCCCCGCGGCCTTCCACTGCGCCCAGGTCGGTGCCGGTGCCCCGCGCCAGCGCAGGAACGCGTACATCAACGTACCGGCGATCACGAAGCGAATGCCGCCGAGCAGCAACGGCGGCCAGTACTGCACGCCGATTCGAATCACCAGATAGGTCGACCCCCAAATCACGTACAGCGCAAAAAAAGCAGCGATCAGCGGTAAGGAAAAACGGCGTATGCCAGACATGGGCAGCTCGAGAACAAAACAAAGAGAGCCGCTATTCTAGAAAGGCCAACGGCGGAAAATAAGCTACAAAACCTGTTTATAGCGCCAGTACACTTTTCAAAACACGGAGTTCAACGCTATAAACCGTGCTTTCGAAAGCCAGTTACTTTCCAGGAATACTGCGATGGACAAATACGACCGCATGCTCCTCAGTGCCCTGTTGGAAAACGGTCGTGCGTCCTACGCTGAACTGGCGCGCAAGGTGAACCTGTCTGCTCCGGCGGTGGCCGAGCGAGTGGCCAAACTTGAGGCCTGTGGGGTGATCACCGGCTACCAGGCAAAGGTCGACATGTCCAAAATCGGCCTGCCGATCCAGTGCGTCATCGAACTGCGCCTGAACCAGCACGGCAACCAGAAAACCTACGACGAACTGATCAAAATCCCACAACTCACCGAGTGCCATCGCGTCACCGGCGACCCGTGCGTGATCATGCAAGCGGCGGTGGGCTCGATGCCGGAGCTGGAAGAGTTGATTAACCGCATCGCCACGTTTGGCTTCAGCAAGACCTCGATCGTGCTGTCCAGCGCCATCGAGAAGCGGGTGCCGTTGGGGCAGTTGGAAGGGAATGGCAAATCGTGATGTTGCACCGCCCCTGTGGGAGCGGGCTTGCCCACGATAGCGGACTGTCAGTCAACAAAGATGTTGAATGTGATGGCCTCATCGCGGGCAAGTCGGATCGCCGCACCGCCGCTCCCACAGGATTTGTGGTGGGTCTTAAAACCCGCGATACCGCTTCAGATGCTCATTGATCTTCGCCGCCGGCACTTTCTGCAAGCTGCACAGCAGATCATGGGACAACTCCCGCAACCCATGCTTTTGCCGCAACTCTTCAGCCAAATGCGCCGTCAGGTTGGCGGCCATTTCGGCATCGGCCATGGCCCGGTGAGCCTTGCCGGTATCGGGCAGGCTGGCGTAAGTGGTGAGGGTGCCGAGTTTGTGGTTCGGGGCGGCGGGCATCAGGCGGCGGGCGAGTAACAGCGAGCAGGCAAAGTTCTGCAAGCGTGTACGTTTGATTCGCCCAAGCTCAAAGTCCCAGAACTTCTGGTCGAACGCAGCGTTGTGCGCCAACAGCGGGGTGATGCCGACGAACTCATTGACCTCGTTCATCACCTGCTCGGCCGAAGGCGCGGTGCGCAGCATGGCGTTGCTGATGCCGGTGAGCTGTTCGATAAAGGCCGGCACCCGCACGCCGGCGTTCATCAGGCTTTGATAACGCTCGACGATGCGCCCCTGTTCAAGAATCACCACGGCAATTTCCGTGGCCCGGCAGCTGCTGCTCGGGGAGATCCCGGTGGTTTCAAAGTCGATGACTGCTATGCGTTCCAAACCTGTTTCAACTCCGTAAAAATCAATTCTTGAGCAGTAACGCGCCTTCGATCGGCACGTAACGGCTGGCGGCGCGGATCAGCGAATTGGCCGTCAGGCCTGGCACGCCGTAAGCCACCGCTTGCACGCCGTGCTTGGCGATGATGCGCTCCAGCAGCATGTCGAAATCACCGTCGCCGGAGGCCAGCACCACTTCGTCGACATGGTCGGCGGCGTCCATGATGTCGAGGGTGATGCCCACGTCCCAGTCGCCTTTGGCCGAACCGTCGCTGCGCTGGATGTAGGGTTTGAGCTTCACGATGAAGCCGAGATTGCGCAGGATCTGCTGAAACTGCTGCTGCTTGCTGTCGCCACGATCGATCGCATAGGCATAGGCCTCGACGATCTGCCCCTGTTTGCTGATGTCAGCCCACAAAGCGGCATAGTTGAAGTGGCAACCATAGGCCTGACGCACGGTGTAATAGAGGTTCTGGACATCGGCGAACACTGCGATTTTTTTCACCGTACATCCTCTTTGGCGTGCCGAAGCGCGGGCAGGATCAGGCGCCAGGCCCGAAAAGTTGCCCAGTATGCCAGCACGAAGGATTGTTCCGCGAATAATCGGCCATGTGGCGAGGGAGCTTGCTCCCTCGCCACAGATGTAGTCAGACGAAGGAGTCGTCATCGCCGCCGAAGAACGACGAGCTGTCATCGTTGTAATCAGCATCGGCGAAACCGCCCTGACCGCTGGAGTTGTCAGCCACGCGCTGATCGTCGCCCCAGCCATTGCCGTTGTCGCTCTGATCGTTGACCCGGGCCGGTTCTTCCTTGATGACCTCAACCACTTCCGGCTGCTGATTGTGATGGAACAGGCTGATTATGCCTTGCGCCAGCATCACGCCACCGGCCACGCCCGCTGCCGTTTTCAATGCACCACCGAGGAAACCGCTGCCGGCCGCTGGGGCTTGTTGTTGCGGTGCATAGTTCTGCTGCGGTGCGGCGCCGAAGTTTTGCTGTGGCGGCTGGGCATTGAACGACGGCCGCCCCGGTTCACGCCAGCCACCATTGGACGGGGCTGCGCTTTGAGTCGACGCAGGCTGCGGATCACGAGAAGTGCCACCGAAGATGCTCGACAAAAAGCCACCGCTGCTCGGCGCCGGAGCCGCCGTCTGAGCCTTGGCCGATTGCAGTTCAGCCTGCAATTGCTGGACCTGTTGGGCGAGTTGCTTGTTCTGTTCGTCGAGGCTCTTGATGGCGGCCTCTTGCACCAGAATCGCCTGGGTCATGAAATAGCCCGCCGCCGGTTGGCGAGTCAGGTGCTCCTTGATCCGCGCCTCGGCCTGGGCGTCGCGCGGGGCTGAGTCCGTTTCGGCCTGTTGCAGCCGGGAAAACAGTCCATCGATCAGGGTTTGTTCTTCGCTGTTCATGGCGACCTCGTAGATTGCCGGGAATATCGTTGCCCTCACCCACAGTGGATAAGGTGCTCACCAGTAATGGGGCTGATACAGGATGTTTCAATGACCTTTACCGAACGTTTACGTTTGCGCCCCGAAGGGCTTGATCGGTTAAAGTGAGGCACTGCTTTCAACCTGCGATACCGACTGATGAATTCGTTCGATGTACTGCGTGACTCTCTGTATTTTTTCAAGCGCAATCTGAGCCAGATCGTGCAGCTGTGCCTGCCACTGGTGATTCTCGAGGCGCTGCTGCAACAAGTGGTCGACCACTCGACCGGGCCAGACAGTTTCGCCGGCATCAGTGTGATGGTCGGCTTGCTGGTGTATCCGCTGTACACCGCCGCGCTGATCCTGTTTCTCGATGCCCGTAGCCGTGGCGAATCGCCGCGCACCCGCGACCTGCTGGCGACCGCCGCGACCTTGTGGCCGCGCTTCGCCGTGCTGACCGCCCTCAACACGCTGCTGATCCTGATCGGCCTGTCGTTGTATTTCCTGCCGGGTATCTGGCTGATGGTGACGCTGGCATTCGGTGAGTACCTGCTGGTGCTGCGCGGCCTGGCGCCGTTGGCGGCGATGAAGGAAAGCCTGCGCCTGACCCGCGGAAACTTCCTGCGCATTCTGGTGTGCATTCTGTGCGTGATGGGCCCGCTGTGGGTGCTCAAGGGAGCGACGCTGGCGGCTTACCCTGAACCGCAGAACCCGGTGATTTCGCTGCTGATCGATAGCGCTCACAGCTTTCTGCAACTGTTCACCAGCGTGGTGCTGTTCCGCTTGTTCATGCTGATCGGCGATGTGCCCGAAAAATCTGATGAGCGGCTCTGACCGCTCTACCCTTGGGCTTGGGCGCTGCTCTCGGTTATGCTCGGAGTCAATTCCGTAACGCTATAAGCCGAGCCATGACCCGTCTACTGCGCTACACCCTGCTGGGCCTGCTGATCGCCATCAGCCTGATTGCATTGCTGATCTACAGCCTGACCTGGCGCCCAGAAGCCAAGGAAGCGCTACCGGTCAGTTGCAACGCCCAGGCGCCGACGCTGGCGCCCGGCCAGGCGCTGAAGGTGATGACCTGGAACGTCCAGTACCTGGCCGGCAAGCGCTACGTGTTCTGGAATGACCTGGCCGCAGGAGACGACGAGAGCCCTACGCCTGAAGACATGGCCTTCAGCCTCGACGAAGTGGCACGGGTGATTCGCGACGAGCAACCGGACATCGTGCTGTTGCAGGAACTCGATGACGGCGCCAAGGCCAGCGACTACCAGAACCAGTTCAAATTGCTTCAGGATCGGGTCACCGACCTGTATCCGTGCACCGCTCAGGCCTTCGACTGGAAAGCCGACTTCGTGCCTGATCCGCACATCTACGGCAGCGTCGGCCGGCAATTGGCAACCCTGAGCCGCTACCGGATCGACCACGCCGAACGCCTGCAACTGCCAGTCGCACCGGCCAATGTCATCAGCCGTCAGTTCAAGCCGAAAAACGCCTTGCTGGTCACGTACCTGCCACTGAGCGACGGCGGCCAGATGGCCGTGCTCAATACCCATCTGGATCGCGCCACCCAGCCCGACGAAACCTTGCGAACCCAAGTGACAGCCGTGGCCTGGGTGCTCGACAAGTACGAAAGCCGCGGCACGCCATGGTTGATCGGTGGTGATTTCAACCTGTTGCCGCTGGGCCAGTATCGACGCCTGCCCGCGGAGCAACGCACGCCCTACTCCGCCGACAGCGCGCTGCATGTGCTGTGGGACAAGTACCCGATGATCCCCACCAACAACGAAGCCAGTGGTATCGACCGGGCGCAATGGCTGACCCATTACCCGAATGATCCTGGCTTGAATGGCCCGGACCGGACTGTCGACTATCTGTTTTACAGCCCACACATCAAACGGGTCGAGGCGCGGGTGCGGCAGGACGATACGTTACGGATTTCCGATCATTTGCCGGTGATTGCACGGTTTTTGTTGCCGGCAGCGCCTTAGGTCAAGTGTGGCGAGAGGGCTTGCCCCCGTTCGGCTGAGAAGCAGTCGTAAACTGACTGACGCCACGCACCTGAAAAATGATGTGACAGAACTTGGGGCTGCTTTGCAGCCCAACGGGAGCAAGCTCCCTCGCCACAAAAGTCCGGGCGCTACTTACGGGGCTTGATCCGCGCCGTCGCCTCGGCCACCAGCGGATCATCCGGCCAATAGTGTTTCGGATAACGTCCCTTCAAATCCTTCTTCACCTCGGCATACGTACTGCGCCAGAAGTTCGCCAGGTCCTGCGTCACCTGCACCGGCCGCCGAGCTGGGGACAATAGATGCAGCTTGACCACTTGCCGACCACCGGCAATGCGCGGCGTCTCGGCCAGACCGAACAACTCCTGCAAACGCACCGCCAGAATCGGTGGCTGCTCACTGTAGTCCAGACGAATCGACGAACCCGACGGCACGCTCAAGTGATGCGGAGCCTGCTCTTCGAGCCGTTGCGGCAACGGCCAGGGCAGCAGGTTGTGAACGATGCTCGACAGGTCCAGGTTGGCGAAGTGACTGAGCCGCGAGACTTTGCCCAGATACGGCATCAGCCAGTGCTCAAGGCTTTTGAGCAGTGCAGCGTCGCTGACATCCGGCCATTCGCTCTGGCCCTGACTGCTGAGGTCCAACTGACGCAACAACGCCACCCGCGCCTGCCACTGACGCAGCTCCGGGGTCCACGGCAACAGCTCCAGACCTTTGCGCCGCACCAGGTTCACCAGCGCCTGACTGCGGGCGGTTTCATCGAGCCCGGTCAGCGGTTCGCGGCTGAGGATCAATTCGCCGACCTTGCGCTGACGCTCGGCCCGCAGCACGCCTTCGCGCTCATCCCAATCCAGTTGATCGACGCAACGCACCTGCTCGGCCAGCACTGAATCGAACAGCGCCGGATCAAAATCCGTCGCCAGATAAATCCGTTCCTCACGCTGGCCCTGACGACTGCCCAAGTCGGCGATCACCAGCCACGGTTGCTTCATCAGGCTGTCCGCCTCGGCGAACAGCGCTGCACGGCCGTTGGCCAAGCGATATTCAGCGCCACCGGCCCGCCGCTGTTGGGCGACCCGATCGGGATAAGCCAATGCCAGCAACGCGCCGAGCCAGCGCGGATGCTCAGGATCGCTGACCGCCTCCGACGCTTTGCCGCGCAAATAACCGCGATACTGCCGCGCCAGTTGCCGGGCCCGTTGAACACCGCCCTGCGCACCACGAGTGGCCCGTTCTTCACCGGACAACAACACCAGCCGACTGTGCAGGTCCGCGCCAGCGCCCCGCAAGATATCGCGCTCGCCGAGCAGTGCCGCGACATCGCAGGCCATGTCGGCCAAGCCGAGCGCCTGGCCACGCAACAGCAAATGGGCGATCCGTGGATGAGCCGGCAGTTCGGCCATCGCCTGACCGTGACGGGTCAGCGCCTCGCCCTCCAGCGCGCCCAAACGTTCAAGCAGATCCTGGGCCTGTGCATAAGCCGCAGCCGGAGGGATATCCAGCCAAACCAACTGCCCCGGCGTCACGCCCCAACGACCCAGTTGCAAGGCCAGCCCGGCGAGGTCCGCCGAGAGAATTTCCGCACTGGCGTAAGCCGCCAGTTGCTCGTGCTGGTCCTGTGACCACAGGCGATAACACACGCCAGGCTCCAAACGCCCGGCCCGGCCCGCGCGCTGGGTGGCGCTGGCTTTGGAAATGCGTTGGGTGTCCAGGCGGGTCATGCCGCTGCCGGGGTCGAAACGCGGTACTCGTGCCAGCCCGGCATCGATCACCACCCGCACACCATCGATGGTCAGGCTGGTTTCGGCGATGTTGGTGGCCAGCACCACTTTGCGCTTGCCCGCAGGCGCCGGATCAATCGCCGCACGCTGCGCCGCCAGGTCCAGTTCGCCGTGCAACGGGCACAGCAACACCGGCGTGCCCTCACCCAAAGCATCGACCAATTGTTGATGTACCCGACGGATCTCCGCCTGCCCCGGCAGGAACACCAACAGGCTGCCGGTTTCATCGTTCAGCGCGTCGAGGATGGTCTGCACAACCCTCGGCTCGATGAATTCACCGGGCTGAAACGGCCGCCCCCAGCGCATCGCCACCGGGTACATCCGACCTTCGCTGCGCAGGATCGGTGCATCGTCCAGCAACCCGGCCAGGCGTTCGCCTTCCAGGGTCGCCGACATCAAGAGGATTTTCAGCGGTTGATCATCACGAAACAGCTCTCGGCCATTCAGGCTCAGGGCCAATGCCAAATCGGCGTCGAGGCTGCGTTCGTGGAACTCGTCAAAGATCAGCAAGCCCACCCCTTCCAGCGCCGGGTCATCCTGCAAGCGCCGGGTGAGAATGCCTTCGGTGACCACTTCGATGCGGGTATTGGGGCCGACTTTGCTGTCCAGACGAATGCGGTAGCCAACGGTTTCGCCGACCTTCTCGCCCAATTCACTGGCCAACCGCTCCGCCGCCGCCCGCGCGGCCAAGCGGCGCGGTTCGAGCATCAGAATGGTCTGCCCGGCCAGCCACGGCTCGTCGAGCAAGGCCAAGGGCACACGGGTGGTTTTACCGGCGCCGGGCGGTGCTTCGAGCACGGCTTCGTGGCGTGTAGCGAGGGCTTCACGCAGGGCGGGTAAAACTTCATCAATTGGCAAAGAAATCATGCTGGCTCCCAAACAGAGGCGCGAGTATAACGAGCTTCGTCGCGGTCCTAATTCATATCGACGATGCTTCGTTTCCAGATAACTCAGGAGATTTCAAATGCGTGCTCCCTTTCGCTTGATCGGCGGTGTACTGGTCGCGACCTTACTGACCCAAATCTCCGCCTGCGGCTCGATTTTCTACCCGGATCGTCGCGGCCAGATCGACGGCAAGATCGACCCGGCGATCGCTGCGCTGGATGCCGTGGGCCTGCTGTTCTATATCATCCCCGGCCTGATCGCCTTTGCGGTGGACTTCGCCACGGGGGCCATTTACTTCGAGCCCGGCCGGACCGCTCAGGTGGCTCCGGAAAAACTCAAGGAAGCCATCGGCACCGACGGCAAGGTCGATAACCACAAGTTGCAGACTATTCTGGAAAGTGAACTGGGCCGCAGCTTCCCGCTGGACGATCCGCGCCTGATCCAGCACAAGGGCAGCGCCCAGCAACTGGCCATGTTCGGCCTGCAACCGGCCGCATAATTCGTGCCTGTGAAGGAACATTTAAAGGAAAAGCCGCACCTATGACCACCAGTACCGAACACGCCCGCCTGCTGCGGCTGGCGACGCGCGCCTCGGTGGCGGTGGCGTGCACGTTGATCGTCGCCAAAGCTATCGCCTGGTGGTTGAGCGGCTCGGTGAGCATGCTCGCCGGGCTGACCGACTCGGCACTCGACGGCGTCAGCTCGTTGCTCAATCTGCTGGCCGTGCATTACGCCTTGCGCCCGGCCGACAACGATCATCGTTATGGGCACGGCAAGGCCGAATCATTGGCTGGCATGGCTCAAGCGCTGTTCATTGGCGGCAGTGCGGTGCTGATTGCCTTGCAGGCGATCGAACGGTTGAAACATCCGGAACCGATAGGCGCGGCGTGGCTCAGCATCGGGGTGATTATGTTCTCACTCGCCCTGACCCTGGCCCTGCTGAAGTTGCAGCATCGGGTGATCAAGGCAACCGGTTCCAACGCCGTGAGTGCCGACTCCTTGCATTACCGCTCGGACCTGCTGCTCAACGGCAGCATTTTGGTGGCGCTGGTGCTGGCCGGGTTTGGCTGGTATCAAGTCGACCCTTGGTTCGGCCTGGGAATCGCCGCCTACATCCTCTGGAGCGCGATTCATATCGCCCAGGAAAGTTTTGCGGTGCTGATGGATGAAGAGCTGCCGATGGATGTCAGCCAGCACATGCTCGAACTGGCCTGCAGCGTACCAGGCGTTCTGGGCGCCCATGACTTGCGCACACGGATCTCCGGCAACCAGTGGTTCGTGCAGTTGCATCTGGAATTACCGGGGGATTTGACCCTGTCAGTCGCCCACGGCATCAGCGATCAAGCCGCCGATGCGATTCACGCCGCCTACCCGCGAGCCGAAGTGCTGGTGCACGCCGACCCGCAGGAAGTGGTGAACGCCGCCAGGGCTCAGTAACTCACCTGATAACCGCGACTGCTCAGGCAATTGCCTTGGGCCTGTCGGTAGGCTTGCACCACCGACGGGGCCGGTTGATAGGTGATAGCGCGCGGATCGAAACCGCTCTGCTCCACGGCCCAGCGATAGCACTCATAACCGTCCCGACTGACCTCCTCCGGCGACTGGCCGTTGGCCGGATACGCCACCACGTCATAGCCACTGCTCACCGGTTGCGGCTGTACGGGCGGTTCGACCACGACGTAATCCTGAGTGCTCTCCTGGTAGGCGTAATACGCGCCGGCCGCCAGGAACAATAGCGCCCCGCCGATCCACACTTCACGGGCGTAATCGGGCAAATAGCTGACACGAATCCCGCGAGGCGGCTGAACCACCACATAACGCGGGCCTTGCGGGCGATACCAGTAACCACCGGAATAGAAATAATCCTGGCCACGATACGGCACACGGAAGTGACGGTCCTCCGGGAAGCGGTCGATCACGTACCCCGGACGATACTGCGGGCCGGGGCCCCAGCCATTGCCGTGCCCATCCGGGCGACCGGGCCAGCGACGGTCATCGTGACGCGCGTCCCGCCCCCCGGTCTGCCATTGCTGGTTGTAATTGTTACGCCGCGGTTCGTCCTGATAGTAGCCACGCCGGGGTTCCTGGGTCTGGCGCACGGTATCGGGCCGCCCCTGGATCGGCAGATTGTTACTCGGGTGTTGTGGCGCTCGCTCCTGAACGCTGGAGTCGTGCAGTGTAGGGTTCTGCCGCTGACCGCCTTGATTCTGGTCATGGAGTTCGAACTGGCGGCTGTTGTCGCCACGAATGATTTCGGTGTTCTGCGGTCGGGGCTGATTGTTACCGCGATGGCCCTGGTCATTCCCTTGATGATCCGGCCCACGCTGCCCGCCATCGGGGCCACGGTTTTGCGGCTCATCGGCCAGCGATTGCGCAGTGACACTCACACACAGCAAACCAACACCGGCCAAACGCCAGATGCGCGATTTCATGCTTTTCCTCACTGCGGGTTAGGGCCTGTACGTAAGACTGGGAAAGCGCAGGCCGGTTCTGCTACAGGTTATCAGTCGCGCAACTTATTTATTGAGGGCTGAAGGAAATTGCGGGCAAGAAAAAAGGGAGACCCGTCGGCCTCCCTTTGAAAACTTCGTCCGTGCTCGACGCTTATGACGTCGGCTCACCTCACGCCGTCTTGTGGACAGTGTGTAGCTCGGGGGCCGACACAACCCCGGTGGGGGTGGCGACCGCAGCTGGCCTGATTGGGCGAGCCGCACTGGACTGTTTGTCCGAGCAGTGATTCTGGTGATAAGAATAGGCCCGGCGCAGTGGCAGAGGATTGCGAAGATTGCTCAAATAAACATCACTTGCGCAATTTTTAACTCAGGATAGATAATCCTCCGCAATAGTTATGACAAAGGCCTGATTGATGAGCAAACTCGACCGATACGACCTGAGCATTCTGGCGGAATTACAGCGCGACGCGCGTATCTCCAATCAGGAGCTGGCCGAACGCATCGGCCTGTCGCCTTCGCCTTGCTCGCGGCGGGTCAAGCAACTGGAAGACGACGGCTACATCTCCCGCCAGGTCGCCTTGCTGGATCGCAAGATGCTCGGCCTGAGCCTGACCGCCTATGTACTGATCGGCATGGACCGCCATACACCCGAACGCTTCGAGAACTTCGAAGCCGCCATTCGCACCTTGCCGCAAGTGCTGGAATGCAGCCTGGTGACGGGGATGGATGCCGATTATCAGCTCAAGGTGGTGGTGCCGGACATGGATCACTATCAGAAACTGCTACTGGGGCATCTGACCCGGATTGAAGGGGTGACCAGTGTGCGCTCGAGTTTCGTGTTGAATCAGGTGCTCAACAGCACCGAGTTGCCGCTGACTCATTTGCGCAGCTGAAGACGCCTTCGCGGGCAAGCCCGCTCCCACAGGTTTTGCGTCAGTCACAGTATTGCGTTCGACACAAAACCTTGTGGGAGCGGGCTTGCCCGCGATGGCGTCGGCACAGGCGACGAATGACTGCGGCACACCGACGCACGTCAATGCCCCGCCAATCTCCCTTGGCGTATACTCGCTCCGCCCTTTTTAGCTCCGCCCGCGCTGGAGATGTTCGATGGATCCTGCAGTTTTCGAAGAGTGGATGATGACTGGCCTGGTCAGCATCCTGATCATTTTCATGGGTTTCATCGTCTGGGATCTGGCAAAAAAATCCAAGGCCGGGCGCTTCGGCTCGTTCATTCTGTTCTTTGTACTGGGGCTGGGCGTGGCCGCATTCGTGATCAAAAGCGTGGTCATCGGCCTGATCGAATCCGGCACTCTATAAACGCGCCGGCACTTCCTTCCACTGGCCCTGATCGAGCCCTTCGATCGACCAGTCACCGATTCTGACCCGCACCAGGCGCAACGTCGGCAAGCCGACCGCCGCGGTCATGCGCCGCACCTGACGGTTGCGGCCTTCGCGAATCACCAGTTCCAGCCAACTCGTCGGCACACTTTTGCGAAAGCGCACCGGCGGGTTGCGCGGCCACAGTTCAGGCTCATCCAGTTGTCGCGCTTCGGCCGGCAATGTCATGCCATCGTTCAGCTCGACGCCATCGCGCAAGCGCTGCAACTGCTCGGCGCTCGGTTCGCCTTCCACTTGCACCCAGTAAGTCTTGGCCAGTTTGTGTTTCGGGTCGGCAATCCGCGCCTGAAGCTGGCCGTCGTTGGTCAGCAGCAGCAAGCCTTCGCTGTCACGGTCCAGCCGTCCTGCCGGGTAAATCCCCGGAATCTCGATGAAATCCTTGAGCGTCGCCCGCCCCTCGCCGTCGCTGAATTGCGTCAGCACATCGAAAGGCTTGTTGAACAGGATCAGTTTCGACTCGGCCGGTGGCGCTTTGGCGACACGGCGCGGGGCTGAAGAGGATAGCGCAGGCTTCACGCCGGGGCGGCGAGAAACGGGACGTGGAGGACGAGACATGGCGAGAAGAACATCTAACGGTCAGGGCTGCTAATGCTAGTGCCCTGACCGCCAAATGACCACGACAAACCGTTAGCGGAACGGCGGTTCGTCGAAGCTGCGCAGTTTGCGCGAGTGCAGCGAGTTGAGCTCAGTGCGCAACAGGTCCACCGCTTCGATGCCGATCTTCAAGTGCTGGCTGACCGCGCGTTCATAGAAAGCGTTGGCCGAACCCGGCAGTTTGATTTCGCTGTGCAACGGTTTGTCCGACACACACAGCAACGTGCCGTAAGGCACCCGCAAACGATATCCTTGCGCGGCGATGGTGCCGCTTTCCATGTCCACCGCCACGGCGCGGGACAGGTTGATCAGCGGACGCTCCTGCGCCCAGCGCAGTTCCCAGTTACGGTCATCGTAGGTCAACACGGTGCCGGTGCGCAGGCGCTTCTTCAGCTCGTCCCCCTTCTCACCGGTGATATTGGCCGCCGCTTGTTGCAACGCCATCTGCACTTCGGCCAGGGCTGGAATCGGAATGTTCGGCGGCACGACCCGGTCAAGAATCCCGTCGCGGCGCATGTAAGCGTGGGCCAGCACGTAATCGCCAATGGTCTGCGACTGACGCAAGCCGCCGCAGTGGCCGATCATCAACCAGCAATGCGGACGCAGCACCGCCAAGTGGTCGGTGATGTTCTTGGCGTTGGACGGGCCGACACCGATGTTCACCAGGGTCACGCCATGACCATCGCTGGCGATCAGGTGATAGGCCGGCATCTGGTAACGATGCCAGACCACGCCCGCGGCAATCGCCGAGGCTTCGCCGTGGTCCATGCTCTTTTCGATGATCACGTTGCCCGGTAACACCATGCGCACAAAGCGCGGGTCGTTGCGCAGTTGCTCCAGGCCATGAACGATGAACTGGTCGACGTAGCGGTGGTAGTTGGTCAGCAGAATCCACGGCTGCACATGGCGCCAGTCGCTGCCGGTGTAATGCACCAGTCGGCGCAGGGAGAAGTCCACCCGCGCGGCGTCGAACAGGGCCAATGGCAGCGGATCGGTGCTTTCCCAATCGTACAAGCCATCGGCAATGCCATCGGTGGCGGCCGACAAATCGGTACTCGGGAACACTCGCGCCAACACCGCAGCGGTGACGCCGGAGCCGGCCAGCTCATCGCCCTGCTCGACCACGTACGGATAAGGAATGTTCTGCTGGCTGACGCCGACTTCCACGGTCACGGTGAAGTCGTGCATCAACGGGACAAGTTGTTCCAGCAGGTATTTGCGGAAGGCTGCCGGATGAGTGACGGTGACACTGTAGGTCCCCGGCAATTGAACCTTGGCATAGGCGCGGGTGGTCTGTGGGACTTCGCCCTGGCAAAGGTAGGTCAGACGCAACTCGGGATAACGAAACAGGGCACGCTGTTCAGCGTCCGGCTCGACGCGATCCTTGAGATAACGCTTGAGCGCCTGATTCAGCGCGGTGGTTGCACGCTCGTGCAAGACAGCAAGCCGATCCACGGCTTGCTCGGCGGTTTGAACGACAATAAACGCTTCGGTCACGATCAGCTTCCTGTGTTCTGACTTGCAGACCCTCATCTTGCCTGCATCGTCGCTTCACGGGAACAGTGGCGTGTTGGTTGTACATCAAGATGTGATGCGCAGACAGACCCTGTGGAAGCGGGCTTGCCCGCGATAGCGGTGTGTCAGACAGCATCCATGTTGAATGTTAAACCGCCATCGCGGGCAAGTCGGATCGCCGCACCGCCACTCCCACAGGTTTCAGTGCTGTTGATCAAATTGTTGTCAGAAACCTTGCGGGGTCGAGCGAGCCACAATCGCGTCCACATCCAGCCCGCGTGGCAACGTTCCATATACCCGACCGGCCGAACCGAGGCGGCTGGCGATGAAGGCATCACTGACCGCCGCGTTACCGGCCTCCAGCAATAGCCTGGCCTGAAGTCCCAAGGCGATGTCTTCGGTGAGCTGGCGGGCACGGTATTGAATGTCGTCGGTGTCCTTGAACGCCGCCTGCAAGTGGCTGATGTGCGCCGCCAGGCGCTTGTCACCATGGCCATCGCCCAACTCGTGGAACAGCACATCGAGCACACCCGGCTCTTTCGACAGCGCGCGCAACACGTCGAGGCATTGCACGTTGCCGGAACCTTCCCACGTCGAGTTGACCGGTGCCTCACGGTACAGTCGCGGCAGGATGCTTTCTTCGACATAACCGGCGCCGCCCATGCATTCGGCCGCTTCGTTGATCATCGCGGGCGCGCGCTTGCAGATCCAGTACTTGCCCACCGCCGTCACCAGTCGGGCGAATTTCGCTTCGTGGTCGTCATCCAGATGATCCAGCGCCCGGCCCATGCGCAGGCTCAGCGCCAAGGCAGCTTCGCTTTCCAGGGCCAGGTCGGCCAGCACGTTTTGCATCAAGGGTTGTTCGCTGAGCAACTTGCCACCGACCTTGCGGTGGGCGCAGTGATGGCTGGCCTGGGTCAGGGCCTGGCGCATCAGCGCACTGGAGCCGACCATGCAATCGAAGCGGGTCATGGCAACCATTTCGATGATGGTCGGAACACCCCGCCCCTCTTCACCGACCATCCAGGCCAGGGCGCCACGGAACTCCACCTCGCTGGAGGCGTTGGACCAGTTGCCGAGTTTGTTCTTCAGCCGCTGTATGTAGAACTGATTGCGCGTGTCGTCCGGGCGATGACGCGGCAGCAGGAAACAGGTCAGCCCTTTGTCCGTCTGGGCCAGGGTCAGGAAGGCGTCGCACATCGGCGCCGAACAGAACCACTTGTGGCCCACCAGTTCATACGCCTGACCGGGACCACTGGCGCCCACCGGATAAGCCTTGGTGGTGTTGGCCCGCACATCGGTGCCGCCCTGTTTCTCGGTCATGGCCATGCCAATGGTCACACCAGCCTTGTGGGCCATGCCGACATTGCGTGGGTCGTATTCGGTGGCGAGGATTTTCGGCAGCCATTGTTTGGCCAGATCCGGTTGCAGACGCATCGCCGGGACGCTGGCGAAAGTCATGGTCAACGGGCAACCGCTACCGGCTTCAGCCTGACTGTGCAAATACGTCATGGACGCACGGGCAACGTGGGCGCCCGGTTGCGGGTCGGTCCAGGGCAAGCCTGTGAGGCCATGCTCCACGGCCGTGCGCATCAACTCGTGATAAGCCGGGTGAAACTCCACCAGGTCGATGCGATGGCCATAACGGTCATGGCTGACGAGCACCGGTTTGTTCTGATTGGCCGCAAACCCCGCTTCCATCAGCGGCCCGCCGGCCAATGCGCCGTAAGCGTCGATCCGCGACTCGGCCCAACCGGCATCGAACCGCCGCGACCACTCCTGCAAAGGCAGGTCGATGCGATAAAGGTTGGTGCCGTCCAGCGACGGTGGCTGGTTGGTGACTTCGTGGGTTTCGGCGAACTGATGCAGGTTCATGACGGGGCTCCTTTGGCCAGCCAAGGGACTTTCAGTTAAGCACCGCCCCGAGGCTGAACAAAGTGGTATATCTGCCTAACTGTCGGCGCTTTCGCCTTGTCCCGGACAGAGCACCCGTCGATAAAGCGCCGCCTGCAAGTCTTCGAATTTCACCGGTTTGTTCAGGTAGTCGACCAAGGTGTCACTCGGGCAGTGCGCTCGGTCCGCACTCAGGGCAATCTTGAACACGGGTAATTCGGCGCAACCCGGCAAGGCGCGGATCCGACTACAGATGGAGACGCCGTCCAGTGGCGGCAACTGACAATCGAGCAGTACCGCGTCAACGGCTTCACGCTGCAAGTGATCGAGCGCGGCGACGCTGCTGTCGGCGGTGCGCACCTGGAACCCAAGTTTCAGCAACATGCCGCGCATCACCAATTGATTGATGCTGTTGTCATCGACCAGCAACACCGTGCAGTCCTGAGGCTGACGCAGGCGGGCAGCTTGCCGCATGATCGAGGGCGCAGGTTCCACCACGGGCAGCTCAAACTCGACATCCAGTTGGAAGCGACTGCCGCGGCCCGGTTCCGAGCGATGGCTCAAGCGCCCGTCGAGCAATTCGACCAGTTGCCGACAAATCGCCAGGCCAACGCCCAGACCACCGTATTCACGGGTCATCGAACCGTCGAGCTGGAAGAAGCGCTGGTACAGGGTTGCCTCCCCCAAATCGGTAAAGCCAATGCCGGTGTCGATCACCGCAAAGGACAACGCCAGTCGACCGGGCTCCACCGGTTTACCCGTCACGCGCAACGCCAGTCCGCCGACCCGGGTGAATTTGATCGCGTTATCCAGCAGGCACTCCAGGCATTGCACCAACTTGCCGCTGTCGCCGTGCAAGCGATCCGGCAGTCCGGGCGTTACCTCGACCTTGAAGTCCAGCGACTTGCTGGACGCATTGCCATCGAACTGCAGGCGCAAGACCTCGACCACACTGCGCAAACTGAATGTGTCCGGATAGACCTTGAGCTTGCCGGCCTGCAATTCGGTCAGGGTGAGGATGCCGTTGACCATGCGCATCATGTCCCGCGCCGAACCTGCGGCCGTTTGTTGATACTGCTCCAGTTCAGGGTTCATCTCGACCGTCTGCATGAGCTCCAGCGAACCGATCACACCGTTCATGGGGGTGCGCAATTCGTGGGTCAGGGTGGCGAGGAATTCGTCCTTGAGCTTGTTACTGTGAGCCAGTTGCTGGTTCAGCACTTCGAGTTTTTGGCCGGCATCGAACAACGTCTGTGCCTGTTGCTCGCGCATGGCGTTGATGCGATCGGCCAGGGCCAGGGACAGCAGCGCCACTTCGACCGCCGAGCCGATCTGGCTGGCGTACATGGTCAGGAACACGTTGGGCAAATACCCCAACACCATCATCGTGTTGACGACGCCACCGAGCAGGAACGTCGACCAGGCAATGATGAAGTACCGCGCCACCCTCAAGCCTCGCCACCAGGCGAAGATCCCGGCGGCGAAAATGATCACGGTAAAAACCAGCGCCAATATCGTCGCCAGACGCAGGGCCAGGGCGTAACTGGTCATCAATGACAACCCGACCACTACCGCACTGAACGCAATCAACGCCAACAACAAACGGTCGAGCCAGCGACTATGAGTGGCCGTCTGCAAGAAGCTGCGGGCGAACTGGCTGCCGAACAAGCCTGAACAGCCGATGAAGAACGGCGTCGCGGCGTTGGCCCACCACGGATTATTCGGCCAGAAATACTCCACGGCCGCGCCGTTCACCGACAGTTGATACAAGCCGAACGAGGCGATATAGACGATGTAGTAGAGGTAGCTGGTGTCACGCACGCTGAGGAAGATGAACAGGTTGTAGACCAGCATCCCCAGCAACACGCCGTAAATCAGCCCCAGCACATAGAGCCGGACAGGCTGCTCTTCAAGGTAAGCGGTGCTCGACCACAAGGTGACGGGCGCCTGAATCGAGCCTTCACTTTGCAGGCGCAGGTACACGGTTTGCGCCTGCTCAGGCGCAAAGTTCAAATCGAACAGGTAGTTGTTCTGACGGATCTGGCGAGTGGCGAACGGCAACGCATCGCCGGTCTGCCGGACCAATTGATAGTCACCACCAGCATCGGGCAAATAGAGATCAAGGTGATCGAGGGGCGGATAGGCCAGTTCCAGTAACCAGGTCCGTTGTACCGACGGGTTGGTCGGGCGGTACTGCAGGTCGATTTTCAGCCAGAACGCCGAACGCGAATAACCGGCGTTGAGGGTGGCTTTATCGTGGGGTTTGAAGAGCCCGGCCGCGGCTTGTGCACGGACATCGGCGATGGTCGCGTGACCGCCCGCGTCTTCATAAACCTGCATCGTTCGGCCCAGGGGAAGGCTCTGGGTGAACTCGTCGAATTCGACGGCGCTCGCCAGGAGGGGCAAGCACAACAGCAACATCAGCAAATAGCGCATTTAAGCCCCAGCGTGGCCTGTCCGGTTCTGTCAGGAAGCCCCCCATTCCTTTTGAGTAGACATAAAACCGGTATTACCTGTTATTGGTTTGGATCCACTCTAGCATAGCCGTTGATGGCCATTGAACACCATTGAAATTTTTCCTGAAAAGGCTCTAGAACAAGCGTTCCAGCTCTGCATATTGAGTTAGAGCTGTTGGCTTTGTCAGGTTGTGAGAATGCCCCGGCGGGTGGTGAACACCTGTGGCGAGGGAGCTTGCTCCCGTTGGGCTGCGTAGCGGCCCCAAAATATGCTGTCGGCTACACCTGACGACTGCTTCGCAGCCGAACGGGAGCAAGCCCCCTCGCCACACTGTATCGGCCGCGATGGCTGTCACAACACCCGAAAAACATGTTTGGTGGTAAGCTCGCGCACCATGAATATCTACAGCTCTCGCCCCGTTGTCCTCTGTCTCTCCGGCCACGACCCAAGTGGTGGCGCCGGCTTGCAGGCAGATATCGAAGCCCTGCTCGCTCAGGGTTGCCATGCGGCTCCGGCCGTCACCGCCCTGACGGTGCAAGACACCGTCAACGTCACCGACTTCCGCGTCCTCGATCGCGAGTGGGTGCTGGCCCAGGCCAACGCCGTGCTCAACGACTCCGAAGTCGCTGCCGTCAAACTGGGCATGCTCGGTTCCCTGGAAATGGTCGACACCGTGGTCGAACTGCTCTCGGCGCACCCGCATCTGCCGGTGGTCTGCGACCCGGTGCTGCGCGCCGGTGGTGGCGGACGACTGGGCAAGGACGAAGTCGGCTACGCCATGCGCGAACGCCTGCTGCCGCTGTCGATCATTGCCACCCCCAACCTTCCCGAAGCCCGCATCCTCGCCGAACTGCCCGAAGGCACCGCGGACGAGTGCGCAGAAAAACTCCTGCCATTCGTCAAACACCTGCTGATCACCGGCGGCCATGGCGATGAACACGAAATCCACAATCGCCTGTACAGCCGCGACGGTCGCCGCGACACCTTTACCTGCCAGCGTCTGCCCGGCAGCTATCACGGCTCCGGTTGCACGCTGGCCAGCGCCCTCGCCGGTCGCCTGGCCCAGGGTGAACAGCTCGCCAGTGCCGTACAGACCGCGCTTGACTACACTTGGCGCACTCTGCGGGATGCGGAACAGCTGGGCAAAGGACAGTTCGTGCCGCGCCGCCTGCCGCTGGATTTCTGTTCGTAACGCCATGAGGGCTGTCCGATGAAACTACGTGGCCTGTACGCCATTACCGACAGCCAGTTACTGGCCGGTAAATTGCTCGAATACGTGGAGGCGGCGCTGGAAGGCGGCGTCACCCTGCTGCAATACCGCGACAAAAGCAGCGATGAAGCCCGCCGCCTGCGTGAGGCCGAAGCGCTGCGCGATCTGTGCGAACGCTACAAGACCCAGCTGATCATCAACGACGACGCCGAACTGGCCGCACGATTGGGCGTAGGCGTGCACCTGGGCCAGACCGATGGCCCACTGATGCCGGTTCGGGCACTGCTGGGGCGTCACGCAATCATCGGCTCGACCTGCCACGCGCAACTCGAACTCGCCGAACTTGCCGCCAAAGAAGGCGCCAGTTACGTCGCCTTCGGCCGCTTCTTCAATTCCAACACCAAGCCCGGCGCACCGGCGTGCAGCCTCGAACTGCTCGACCAGGCCCGCAGCCAACTGCACCTGCCGATCTGCGCGATCGGCGGCATCACCCTGGACAACGCCGCCCCGCTGGTGGCCCACGGAGTCGATCTGCTGGCGGTGGTGCATGGCCTGTTTGGCGCAGAGAGCACGGCTGAAGTGACACGCCGTGCCCGCGCATTCAATGAATTACTTAAAGTCTGATTTTGAGAGCCAAATCATGTCTCGTTCCGAAACCCTGTTTGCCAATGCCCAGAAACACATCCCCGGGGGCGTGAACTCGCCGGTTCGCGCGTTCAAGAGCGTTGGCGGCACACCGTTGTTCTTCAAGCACGCCGAAGGCGCCTACGTCACCGACGAAGACGACAAGCGTTATGTGGATTACGTCGGTTCCTGGGGCCCGATGATTCTCGGCCACAGCCACCCGGACGTACTGGATGCAGTGCGCAAACAGCTGGAACACGGCCTGTCCTACGGCGCCCCGACCGCGATGGAAACCGAAATGGCCGATCTGGTCTGCTCGATCGTGCCGTCGATGGAAATGGTGCGCATGGTCAGCTCCGGCACTGAAGCGACCATGAGCGCCATCCGCCTGGCCCGTGGTTTCACCGGTCGCGACAGCATCATCAAGTTCGAAGGCTGCTACCACGGTCACTCCGACAGCCTGCTGGTCAAGGCCGGCTCCGGCGCCCTGACCCAGGGCGTACCGAGCTCGGCCGGCGTACCGGCAGCGTTCGCCAAACACACCCTGACCCTGCCGTTCAACGACATCGACGCGGTAGAAACCCTGCTCGCCGAAGTTGGCCAGGACGTGGCCTGCATCATCGTCGAGCCAGTGGCCGGCAACATGAACTGCGTACCGCCGGCACCGGGTTTCCTCGAAGGTCTGCGGACCCTGTGCGACAAGCACGGCGTGGTGCTGATTTTCGACGAAGTGATGACCGGTTTCCGTGTCGCCCTCGGTGGTGCCCAAGCTCTTTACGGCGTAACGCCGGACCTGAGCACCTTCGGCAAGATCATCGGTGGCGGCATGCCGGTTGGCTGCTTCGGCGGCAAACGCAAAATCATGGAGCAGATCGCGCCACTGGGGCCGGTCTACCAGGCTGGCACGTTGTCGGGCAACCCGCTGGCGATGGCGGCTGGCCTGACCACTCTGCGCCTGATCAGTCGCCCTGGTTTCCACGCTGAGTTGAGCGACTACACCAGCCGTCTGCTCGATGGCCTGCAACAGCGCGCCGACGCCGCCGGCATTCCGTTCGTGACCACTCAGGCCGGCGGCATGTTCGGACTGTACTTCACCGGCGCCGACGATATCGTGACCTTCGATGACGTCATGGCCAGCAATGCGAACCTGTTCGGGCGCTTCTTCCACCTGATGCTTGAAGGTGGTGTGTACCTGGCGCCGAGTGCCTTCGAAGCCGGCTTCACCTCGATCGCCCACGGCGAAACCGAGTTGAAACTGACGCTGGACGCTGCCGAGCGTGCATTCGCCGCCCTGAAATAAAGCTGCGACGCTGACGTTGGCCATTGCCAGCGTCAGCTTTCACCTACATTCCCGCCCTTTTTCCTACTCGTCTACCCATAATCCCCCGCAAAGTAGGCGATATAGTCCCCGCGCAGCAGAAAAACGAGTAAAGACTTTGTAAGGTTGGCCTCGCTTATTTCATAATGCGCGCTTATTGGATCCCTCGACGGGTCCGCGCGCCCCTCAGAGGTAAGTCGATTCCCATGAACCGCACCGGCCGCACCCTTGCACTGGGCTGCCTGTTGCTCCTTCAGCCCCTGCTCGCGCTCGCACAAGCAGGCGGCAACTCGTTGTTGATCCCGGCGATGGGTCGCTGCACCCTCAATACTCAGCCGCAAGACCTGGCGCAAGCGCTCGCCGCCTGCCAGAAAGCGTCGGATGAAGGGGATGCGCAAGCGCAATACGAGTTGGGTGAGTTCTACTACAACGGCAAACACGCGCCGCGCGACCTCAATCAAGCCCTGAGCTACTTCGAAAAAGCCTCGCTGCAAGGCCATGCCCAGGCGCAATTCAAACTCGGCACCATGTTCTTCCACGGCGAAGGCGTACCGGCCAATAACGTTCAGGCCTATATCGTGCTGAAAATGGCCGCGGTCAATGGTGCCGAAGACGCGCTGGACACCGCCGACGAAGTCGCCGAAAAAATGTCCCGCGAAGATCTGGAAGTCGCTACCCAGGTGCTGGGGCAAATTTTCCGTAAATACCTGATGGAATTGCAGAGCGCCGATGGGCGTACGCCGTTTTCGCCACTTCCCTGAATTGACACGGCCCCCTGTGGCGAGGGAGCCTGCTCCCGCTCGGCTGCGTAGCAGTCGTAAAGTCGGCACACGCGGTCTGTCCAGAAGGTAGCGGAGGCTGATTTCAGGGCCGCTTCGCAGCCCAACGGGAGCAAGCTCCCTCGCCACAACAAGCCCCACTAGCCACTCAATCCGTGGCTTACTTCTCAGGCATCGGCATCGGAAACGGCATGACATTGCCGACCGCGCCGCGGGCTTCGCTGATTTTCGGTGTGCCGAGGCGTTCGACCTCGTCGATACGCACGATCGAATGCATCGGCACGAAACTGCGCACAACGCCTTCGAACTGAGCCTTGAGCTTCTCTTCGCTCGGATCGACGACCACTTGTGTGCGCTCGCCAAAGACGAACTCTTCCACTTCCAGGAAGCCCCACAGATCACTTTGGTAGATCTGCTTGGCGTACATTTCGTACACCTGGCCCTGATTGAGGAAAATCACCTTGTAGATTGGAGCTTCACGTTTGGTCATGGTGGGCGGGTAACACATCGGGGATAAAAATGAGGGCGCGAACTATAGCATAGCCACCGGACGCGCAACGGTAGGAACCTTGGTGCATGTTCCCTATAATGCGCGGTTCTTTGAATCACGTGAGACTGGGGTCCATGGCCAAGAAGCTTTACATCGAAACCCACGGTTGCCAGATGAACGAGTACGACAGCTCGCGCATGGTCGATCTGCTGGGCGAACATCAGGCCCTGGAAGTCACTGCCCGCGCTGAAGACGCCGACGTGATTCTGCTCAACACTTGCTCGATCCGCGAACGCGCCCAGGACCGGGTGTATTCCCAACTCGGTCGCTGGCGTGAGCTGAAACTGGCCAACCCGGACATGGTGATCGCTGTCGGCGGTTGCGTGGCCAGCCAGGAAGGCGCGGCCATCCGTGATCGCGCTCCGTACGTAGACGTGGTGTTCGGCCCGCAAACCCTGCACCGCCTGCCGGAAATGATCGACGCTGCGCGCGCCACCAAACTGCCGCAAGTCGACGTCTCGTTCCCGGAAATCGAAAAATTCGACCACCTGCCCGAGCCACGTATCGACGGGCCGAGCGCTTATGTGTCGGTCATGGAAGGCTGCAGCAAGTACTGCACCTTCTGCGTGGTGCCTTATACCCGCGGTGAAGAAGTCAGCCGCCCGTTCGATGACGTGATTGCCGAGATCATTCACCTGGCCGAAAACGGCGTGCGCGAAGTGACCTTGCTGGGGCAGAACGTCAACGGTTATCGCGGCACCACTCACGATGGACGCCTGGCCGACCTGGCGGAATTGATCCGGGTGGTGGCCGCTGTCGATGGTATCGACCGGATTCGCTACACCACCTCGCACCCACTGGAGTTCTCCGACAGCCTGATCCAGGCTCACGCCGACGTGCCGGAACTGGTGAAACACCTGCACTTGCCGGTGCAATCGGGTTCGGACCGGATCCTCGCGGCAATGAAGCGTAACCACACTGCGCTGGAGTACAAATCCAAACTGCGCAAGCTGCGGGCCGCCGTGCCGGGGATCTGCATCAGCTCGGACTTCATCGTCGGCTTCCCGGGCGAGACCGAGAAAGACTTCGAACAGACGATGAAGCTGATCGAAGACGTCGGCTTCGACTTCTCCTACTCGTTCGTTTATAGCCAACGCCCGGGCACTCCGGCCGCCGACCTGGCCGACGAAACGCCGGAAGAGCTGAAAAAAGAACGCCTGAACGCCCTGCAACATCGCCTGAACCAGCAAGGGTTCGAGATCAGCCGACAAATGGTCGGCTCCACTCAGCGGATCCTGGTCACCGATTATTCGAAAAAAGACCCCGGCGAACTGCAAGGCCGGACCGAGAATAACCGTATCGTCAACTTCCGCTGCGACAATCCGACCCTGATCGGCCAGTTCGCTGACGTACACATCGACGCCGCACAACCGCACTCGCTGCGGGGCTCGCTGATCCAATAACAGCGCATTCCCCCCTCAGGGAGCGGGTTTGTGTGGCGAGGGAGCTTGCTCCCGCTCGGCTGCGAAGCAGTCGTAAACCAAGCGACTCGATGCACCCTGTAAACTGCAGAGACCGGGAAGGGAGTGCTTCGCACTCCAACGGGAGCAAGCTCCCTCGCCACAGACATGAAGTGACCGTTAGTGATTGGTCTGTTTAAGAGCTTTCGCACCCAGGCGACTGGCGTTATCCTTGATTTCATCATAATTGCCCCAGGGCGGCTAAATACGACCTTGAACGCACCCATAGAACCACATCGCTTCATCCTCGAGCCCTTTGAAGCTCGTCGCTTCGCCAATCTGTGCGGGCAATTCGACGAGCATCTGCGCTTGATCGAACAGCGCCTGACCATCGAGATCCGCAACCGCGGAAACCAGTTCGAACTGATCGGCGAACCCAAACACACCACCTCCGCGGAAAACCTCCTGCGCCGCCTGTACCGGGAAACCAAGGGTACCGAGCTGTCGCCGGACATGGTTCACCTGTTCCTGCAGGAATCGGCCGTCGAGCAACTGGACGACCACTCCCCCGCCGAACCGTCCGTCGCCTTGCGCACCAAGAAAGGCATGATTCGCCCTCGCGGCTTGAATCAGCTGCGCTACGTGAAGGAAATCCTCGGTAACGACATCAATTTCGGCATCGGCCCGGCCGGTACCGGCAAGACCTATCTGGCCGTTGCCTGCGCGGTAGACGCGCTGGAGCGCGAGCAGATTCGTCGCATCCTGCTGGTCCGTCCGGCGGTTGAAGCGGGCGAAAAGCTCGGCTTCCTGCCCGGCGACCTGTCGCAAAAAATCGACCCGTACCTGCGCCCGCTCTACGACGCACTCTACGAAATGCTCGGCTTCGAATACGTCGCCAAGCTGATCGAGCGTCAGGTGATCGAAGTCGCGCCGCTGGCCTATATGCGCGGCCGTACGCTGAACAACAGCTTCATCATCCTCGACGAAAGCCAGAACACCACCGTCGAACAGATGAAGATGTTCCTGACCCGGATCGGCTTCGGCTCCACCGCGGTCATTACCGGTGACATCACCCAGGTGGACCTGCCGAAAGGCACCAAGTCCGGGCTGCACCATGTGATCGAAGTACTGAAAGACGTGCCGGGTATCAGCTTCACCCATTTCATGCCCAAGGACGTGGTGCGCCATCCGTTGGTGCAGCGAATCGTCGAAGCCTACGAGCGCTTCGAAAATCGCACAGCCGACGAACCGGCGAAGCTCTCTCCCAAGGACACTCGCCCCGATGCTTGAGCTTGATCTGCAACTGGCTACCGAAGCGTCTGCCCCAAGCGAAGCCGAATTCCGTCAATGGTGCGAACTGGCCCTGCGCCAGCGTACTGCCGACTCCGAAATGACCATCCGTCTGGTCGACGCAGAGGAAGCCCGCGAACTGAACTTCACCTGGCGGCAAAAAGACTACGCCACCAATGTTTTGTCGTTCCCGGCCGATGTGCCCGACGAGTTTCTCGACATTCCACTGCTGGGCGATCTGGTGATCTGCGTAGCAGTAGTCGAGCGCGAAGCGGCGGAACAAGGCAAGGAATTAAAGGCCCACTGGGCGCATCTGGTCATTCACGGCTGCTTGCATCTGCTTGGTTACGACCATATAGATGACGACGAAGCCGAAGAAATGGAAGCACTGGAACGAACGTTGCTTGCAGAACTGGGTCATCCGGATCCTTATGCGGACGACGAAACAGACACATCCCCTATCGTTACAACAAAGGATTCAGAGTAATCGCTATGAGCGAAGATCGATCGAGCAACGGGCAGAAGTCATGGCTGGGTAAGCTCACCCAGGCTTTTGCCCACGAGCCGAAGAACCGGCAGGAGCTGCTGGAGCTGCTGCGCGATGCACACCAAAACAAGTTGCTGGACAGCGAAGCGCTGGCCATCGTCGAAGGCGCCATCCAGGTTGCAGACCTGCAAGTACGGGACATCATGGTCCCGCGCTCGCAGATGATCAGCATCAAGGCGACCCAGACACCTCGCGAGTTTCTGCCGGCCGTGGTCGACTCGGCCCACTCCCGCTACCCGGTGATCGGCGAAAGCCACGATGACGTGATGGGCGTGCTGCTGGCCAAGGACTTGCTGCCGTTGATCCTCAAGGAGAACGGCGACAGCTTCAACATCAAGGACCTGCTGCGCCCGGCCACCTTCGTGCCCGAGTCCAAGCGCCTGAATGTGCTGCTGCGCGAGTTTCGCGCCAACCACAACCACATGGCCATCGTCATTGACGAATACGGCGGTGTGGCTGGCCTTGTGACCATCGAAGACGTTCTGGAACAAATCGTCGGCGACATCGAAGACGAGCATGACGTCGAAGAAGACAGCTACATCAAGCCGCTGCCCAGCGGGGACTTCCTGATCAAGGCCCTGACGCCGATCGAGAACTTCAACGAGTTCTTCGACAGCGAATTCTCCGACGACGAATTCGACACCGTCGGCGGTCTGGTGATGAGCGCGTTCGGGCACTTGCCAAAACGCAACGAAATCACTGAAATCGGCGCCTATCGCTTCCGCATCCTGAACGCCGACAGCCGTCGGATTCACTTGCTGCGCCTGACACCTATTGCCCGGTAATTTTTCTAAGGATTGAAATGCGTCGTATGACCCGCCCCGGCTGGCCCGGTAACCTGCTGGCCGTGGCGGCCGGTGCACTCACCACCCTGGCCCTGGCGCCCTTCGATATCTGGCCGCTGGCATTGCTGGCGGTCGGCTTCTTTTACGCCGGCTTGCGTGAACTGAGCCCCCGCCAGGCCCTGGGTCGAGGCTGGTGTTTCGGTTTTGGCCTGTTTGCCGCAGGCACTAGCTGGATCTACTACAGCATTCACCACTTCGGTGGCGCTTCAGTGCTGCTGGCCGGTTTCCTGATGCTGATCTTCACGGCGGCGATTGCCTGGTTCTTCGCCCTGCCCGCCTGGCTTTGGGCGCGCTGGCTACGTCGTAACGAAGCCCCCCTGGCCGATGCCTTGGCGTTTGCGGCGTTGTGGGTGGGCCAGGAAGCCTTTCGCGGCTGGTTCCTCACCGGTTTCCCGTGGCTCTATTCCGGCTACAGTCAGCTCGACGGCCCACTGGCCGGGCTCGCGCCGGTCGGCGGGATGTGGCTGATCTCCTTCACTCTGGCCCTGACGGCCGCGCTGATCTACAACGCTGCGCGACTGGTCCGCACTGGCCGTAAAGGCTTCATCGCTGTCGGTGTGTTGCTGCTGGCGGGTCCATGGGTGGCCGGCATGGCGCTCAAGGAGCATGCCTGGACCAACCCGGCGGGCGCACCGCTGAGCGTCGCGGCGATTCAGGGCAACATCGAACAAGGCATGAAATGGGAGCCGTCGCAACTTAACGCGCAGTTGGCGCTGTACCGCGACTTGAGTTTCAGCTCCAAACCCGTCGACCTGCTGATCTGGCCGGAAACGGCGGTCCCGGTGCTCAAGGAGTCCGTCGAGGGCTACCTGAACATGATGGGAAGCTTCGCGGCCGAGCGTAAGTCCGCGCTGATTACCGGCGTGCCGATTCGCCAGGAAGTCCGTCACGAGAAGCGCTTATTCAACGGCATTACCGTTGTCGGTGAAGGCGATGGCACTTATCTGAAACAGAAACTGGTGCCGTTCGGCGAGTACGTTCCGCTGCAGGACATCTTGCGCGGCCTGATCGCCTTCTTCGACCTGCCAATGTCCGACTTTGCCCGTGGGCCGACCGATCAGGCACTGCTGCAAGCCAAGGGTTATCAGATTGCGCCGTTCATCTGCTACGAAGTGGTCTACCCGGAATTCGCCGCCGGCCTCGCCGCCCGCAGCGATTTGCTGCTGACCATCAGCAACGACACCTGGTTCGGCACCTCGATCGGCCCGCTGCAACATTTGCAGATGGCACAGATGCGCGCACTTGAGGCCGGTCGCTGGATGATCCGCGCGACCAACAACGGCGTGACTGGCCTGATCAACCCGTTTGGCCAGATCACTGCGCAGATCCCTCAGTTCGAACAAGGCATCCTGTACGGCGAAGTAGTACCGATGCACAACCTGACACCGTACCTGGAATGGCGTTCGTGGCCGTTGATCATTATTTGCGTGTTGTTATTTGGCTGGGCGCTGATCGCTAGCCGGATGGCGAAGACCGTTTAAAAGCTTCGCGAGCAAGCCCGCATTTGATCTGTGTATACAGAAAATCCAGTGCGGGAGCGGGCTTGCTCGCGAAGACGGCATCACAGGCACAACATCAATCAGCCTCAACATCGCCTCGATAAAACATCGAATACCCGATCTGCCCCACCGCCTCATTCATCAACTGCCCCGATTGCCAGATCGATTTGAATTCCGGCATCCACCCCCCCAGTGGCCGGGCATTGTCCACGCCCAAGAACCCCACCGGCGCCGGCACCACCTCAAATCCGGCCTGCTCAAAGCTCCAGACCGCCCGCGGCATGTGCCACGCCTGAGTCACGACCACCACCCGCTTGATCCCCTGCGGCAACAATACCTGGGCGCTGAACTGTGCATTTTCCCAGGTCGTGCGGCTGCGCCCTTCCTGCCAGCGCACCGTCACGCCAAAATCATCGAGCAACGAGTCCGCCATCAGCTGCGCTTCAGTCGGCGGGGTACCGTAATGCAGACCGCCGCTGGTCAGAATCGGCAAGCCGGACGCCTTGGCCAGGCGCGCGGCATAGCGTTCACGCCCCAGGCCTACGCCGGTCGGCTGGTCGACGCCCCAGGCCAGATCGCCACGTTCGCGGCCCGAACCCAGCACCACAATCGCGTCAACGCGCTGGCCCAGGCTTGCCCACTCCTCGCGCGCCAGCGCCGGCTCGCGTTCCAGGGCCCTGGCGCTCCACTCCACTATCACTGGCAGGCTCATCAACCAGAAGCCGCCCACGCCCAGGACAAAGCACACTCCCGCCAGCCTCGGCCTTGAGCGGCGCCACCACCAGGCGAGCACCAGTAACAGCAAAAGAATGCCGGGCGGCAATAGAAGTTGTTTAACGAAATAGCGAAAAGGCATCGGGCATCTCCATAGATGCCCGAAGCCTAGGTGGGTTGACGCAATGCGACAACAAATGCAGAAGGACTTTGCTTCAAAAAACCATATTCCATGGCTTCAAGTGCCCTTACTTGAATTGCAGAGACCGGACCTTTACCGCGCCTCCGCCGGATGCCTTATCCTTGAGCCAGATGATCTTGGCCGAACGTGGTGCCTCGAGTTGCTTCACTGCTACTGACAAGCATCCGTGCGTTTCACGTTCACTGCGGTCCAGATAGGCCTTGACCAGGTCAAACTCTTCGGGGGTCAAACCACGCAATTCCAGCTCCAGGGGACGCTCATCACGAAGCCGTCCGGCGGTTTTGGCCGCATCCAAGGCCATTGCGAGACGGTCTATCAGCCTTTCGTACAACTCCGGTTTTGTAGCTTTTTGCTGTGACTCAACCATCCATCACCTCATTGAAGATAAGACTCACTCCCCTTTTAGAGCTTAGCTTCGCTGAAAAAACCGGCTGAGCGCCGCGACCAACGGCCCTCGGGGCGGGTATTGGCCTCGCCCTTGCGTGTAATCAGGGTTTCCCTCGATAGAGTGCGGTCATGTATGCTACGGCGCTTCCTGTAACTCCACTTCCAGCTCGCCTGGGCACCGAAACGCCGATTTGGCGTTGTCACCGTCCAGCGTCGCATTGAAGAGGATTAGGCCACCCCTATTCAGTTCAAAAGTAGCCATGCACGAACAATATCAGCCCCGTGAAATCGAAGCCGCCGCCCAGTCATTCTGGGACGAGCAAAAGTCCTTTGAAGTCAGTGAACAGCCAGGCAAGGAGACTTTCTACTGCCTGTCGATGTTCCCTTACCCCAGCGGCAAGCTACACATGGGGCACGTGCGCAACTACACCATCGGCGACGTGATCTCCCGCTACCAGCGCATGCAAGGCAAGAACGTCCTGCAACCCATGGGTTGGGACGCCTTCGGCATGCCGGCGGAAAACGCCGCGATGAAGAACAACGTAGCGCCCGCCAAGTGGACCTACGAAAACATCGCCTACATGAAAAGCCAGCTGCGCAGCCTGGGCCTGGCGGTGGACTGGTCCCGCGAAGTGACCACCTGCAAGCCCGATTACTACCGCTGGGAACAATGGCTGTTCACTCGCCTGTTCGAAAAAGGCGTGATTTACAAAAAAAGCGGCACCGTGAACTGGGACCCGGTCGACCAGACCGTTCTGGCCAACGAGCAAGTGATCGACGGTCGCGGCTGGCGTTCCGGCGCGCTGATCGAGAAGCGCGAAATCCCGATGTACTACTTCAAGATCACCGCTTATGCGGATGAACTGCTGGAAAGCCTCGACGAACTGACGGGCTGGCCTGAACAGGTCAAGACCATGCAGCGCAACTGGATCGGCAAATCCCGTGGCATGGAAGTACAGTTCCCGTACGACGTCGCCTCCATCGGCGAAACCGGTGCGCTGAAAGTCTTCACCACCCGTCCGGACACCCTGATGGGCGCAACCTATGTTGCAGTGGCCGCCGAACACCACTTGGCGACCCTGGCCGCGCAAAACAACCCCGAGCTGCAAGCGTTCATCGCTGAATGCAAGGGCGGCAGCGTCGCCGAAGCCGACGTCGCCACTCAAGAGAAAAAAGGTCTGCCGACCTCGCTGTTCGTCGAGCACCCGCTGACGGGTGAGAAGCTCCCGGTGTGGGTCGCCAACTACGTGCTGATGCATTACGGCGATGGCGCGGTCATGGCTGTTCCGGCACACGATGAACGTGATTTCGAGTTCTCCACCAAGTACAACCTGCCGATCAAATCCGTGGTGCGCACAAGTGCAGGTGACACCAACCCGGCCCCTTGGCAGGATGCATACGGCGAGCACGGCACGCTGATCAACTCCGGCGAATTCGACGGCCTCGACTTCGCAGGCGCCTTCGACGCCATCGAAGTGGCGCTGATCAAGAAAAGCCTCGGCGCCTCGCGCACCCAGTTCCGTCTGCGCGACTGGGGCATCAGCCGTCAACGCTACTGGGGCTGCCCGATCCCGATCATCCACTGCAGTACTTGCGGTGATGTGCCGGTCCCGGAAGATCAGTTGCCTGTCGTATTGCCGGAAGACGTCGTACCCGATGGCGCTGGTTCGCCATTGGCGCGCATGCCCGAGTTCTACGAGTGCTCGTGCCCGAAATGCGGCGCACCGGCCAAGCGTGAAACCGACACCATGGACACCTTCGTCGAGTCCTCGTGGTACTACGCCCGCTACGCCTCGCCGCACTATGAAGGTGGCCTGGTGGAAAAAGCGGCTGCCGACCATTGGCTGCCGGTGGATCAATACATCGGTGGTATCGAACACGCCATTCTTCACCTGCTCTACGCGCGCTTCTTCCACAAGTTGATGCGCGACGAAGGCCTGGTCAGTTCCAACGAGCCGTTCAAGAACCTGCTGACCCAAGGCATGGTGATCGCCGAGACTTACTATCGTCGCGAAGCCAACGGCGCCTACACCTGGTTCAACCCGGCGGACGTCGAACTCGAACGCGACAGCAAGGCCAAGGTCATTAGCGCCAAGCTGATCGCAGATGGCCTGCCGGTGGAAATCGGTGGCACCGAGAAGATGGCCAAGTCAAAGAACAACGGCGTTGACCCACAGTCGATGATTGACCAGTTCGGCGCAGACACCTGCCGCCTGTTCATGATGTTCGCCTCGCCACCTGACATGAGCGCGGAATGGTCCGACTCAGGAGTAGAAGGTTCGCACCGCTTCCTCAAGCGCGTCTGGCGCCAGGCTCAAGCGCACGTCACTCAGGGCCTGCCGGGCAAACTGGACGTCGCCAGCCTGAACGACGAGCAGAAAGCCATTCGCCGTTCGATCCACCAGGCCATCAAGCAGGCCAGCCACGACGTCGGCCAGAACCACAAATTCAACACCGCCATCGCTCAAGTGATGACGCTGATGAACGTGCTGGAAAAAGCCCCACAAGGCACCGAGCAGGATCGCGCGCTGATTCACGAAGGCCTGGAAACCGTGACTCTGCTGCTGGCCCCGATCACCCCGCACATCAGCCATGAGCTGTGGCATCGCCTGGGTCACGCCGACCCGGTGATCGATGCCGGTTGGCCTGTACTGGACGAAAGCGCCCTGGTACAGGACAGCCTGCAACTGGTCATTCAAGTGAATGGCAAGCTGCGCGGCCACATCGAAATGCCGGCCAGCGCCAGCCGCGAAGAAGTCGAAGCCGCCGCTCGGGCCAACGAGAACGTGCTGCGCTTCGTCGACGGCCTGACTATTCGCAAAGTGATCGTAGTGCCCGGGAAACTGGTCAATATCGTCGCCAGCTAAATTGGATCGGGCGCCAGGCGAGCCTGGCGCCGAGTAAAACCTTTCGGGCCGCTTGACCGGCCCACATGGTTTCAAGGGGAGCAACAAGATGATCAAACGCAATTTGCTGGTGATGGGCCTTGCGGTCCTGCTGAGCGCCTGCGGTTTCCAGCTGCGTGGCACCGGCACCACCGAACTGGCGATCAAGGAACTCGACCTGAGCGCCCGTAATGCCTACGGCGAAACCGTGACGCAATTGCGTCAGGTGCTGGAAAGCAGCGGCGTCAGGGTCTACACCGGCGCATCTTACAAACTGGTGCTGACTGATGAGCAGGAAAGCCAGCGCATCCTCAGCTATGCCGGTGCCGGCCGTACTGGCGAGTACCAGGTGACCACCGTGCTCAATTACGACATCCGTGGTCAGGGTAACCTGCCACTGCTGAGCGACAAGCTTGAAGTGCAGAAGGTGTTCATCCACGACGGCAACAACCTGGTAGGTTCCGACCAGGAAGCCAACGATGCCCGCCGCGAGATTCGTCGTGAACTGGTCCAACAAATGATGCTGCGTCTGCAACAGCTGACCCCGACTCAGTTGGAACAGCTGCAACAGACCGCCGACGCCAGGGCCAAGGCTGAAGCCGCCGCGCTGGAAGCGGCGCAGAAGGCTGAAGCGGAGACTCCGCGTCAGTCGCCTGTCGAACTGCCACGGCAGTAAGCCTTACGGGGCGCTCAGGCGCCCCGTTCGCCTCTTCTTATGAAACTCGCCCCCGCCCAACTCGGCAAACACCTGCAAGGCGCCCTCGCGCCGGTCTACATCATCAGTGGCGATGACCCACTGCTGTGCCAGGAAGCCGCCGACGCCATTCGCGCCGCTGCCCGCCAACAAGGTTTCGATGAACGCCAGGTCTTCGCCGCCGACGCCAGTTTCGACTGGGGTACGCTGCTGCAGGCTGGCGCCAGCATGTCGCTGTTCGCTGAAAAACGTCTTCTGGAACTGCGTCTGCCCTCCGGCAAACCCGGTGACAAAGGTGCCGCCGCACTCATCGAATACTGCTCGCGCCCGGCCGAAGACACGGTACTGCTGATCAGCCTGCCCAAGCTTGACGGTAGCGCGCAGAAGACCAAGTGGGGCAAGGCGCTGGTCGAGGGTCCGCAGACCCAGTTCGTACAGATCTGGCCAGTGGACACCAACCAGTTGCCCAGCTGGATCCGTCAACGACTGTCCCAGGCCGGGCTTTCCGCCAGCCAGGACGCTGTCGAACTGATCGCCGCACGGGTTGAGGGCAACCTGCTGGCCGCCGCCCAGGAAATCGAAAAGCTCAAGCTGATGGCCGAAGGTGGCCAGATTACAGTCGAAACCGTGCAAGCGGCGGTGGCCGACAGTGCGCGTTTCGATGTCTTTGGCCTGACCGATGCGATTCTCAATGGCGAGGCTGCCCACGCCCTGCGCATGCTCGAAGGGTTGCGCGGTGAAGGCGTCGAACCGCCGGTGATTCTCTGGGCCCTGGCCCGGGAGCTGCGACTGCTGGCCAATCTGTCGCTGCAATACAGCCAGGGGGTGCCGCTGGATAAAGCCTTCAGCCAGGCCCGACCGCCCGTCTGGGACAAGCGCAAACCGCTGATGAGCAAGGCGCTGCAACGCTACTCGGCGCAACGCTGGGCGCAGTTGCTGCTCGAAGCGCAGCGCATCGACGCACAGATCAAAGGCCAGGCGGCGGGTTCGCCGTGGATGAGTTTGAGCCGGTTGACGTTGTTGATGGCCGGGCAGCGGCTGACATTGCCTGCCGAATAAGATCAAAAGAAAAATCAAAAGATCGCAGCCTTCGGCAGCTCCTACAGAGAATCGCGTTCTCCTGTAGGAGCTGCCGAAGGCTGCGATCTTTTTTCCTACACAACACACATCCAACTGCCCTATAGACAGCCCCCCAACTTCGGCAGATTATTCCCCCCGCAAAACCCACTCACTTGCGAGAAATCATCATGAGCAAAAAGCCATCCAAGCATGGCCCCAACAAGGCCAAATCCATCATCGCCCAGCCACTGTTCCGCAGCCGTCAGGAACGAGCCGGCAAGGGCAAAGGCAGCTACCGCCGCGAAGCCTTCCAGTCTAATAGCTGGGAGGCTTCTTACTTTCTGGCGGCCTGAAAGGCAAGCCATCGCTCAACATGTTAAGGTCTGCACCTGATTCGTATCCTCTGGACCTGTGCATGCCCCTTCGTCTTTCCCGTCGTTGGCACCTTCGCCAACTGATAGCTGCCTCCAGCCTCGTTCTGCTTGTCGCCTGTGCGGAAAAACCTACCGCCGCCGACGCCCAGCCGCTTCAGACCCGCACCGTTGCCACGGCCCCTGCGGTCATTCCTCCGGTGGTTCCGACCGGTGAGAATCTCGACATCCAGCCCACCCAGACCTTTGCCGAATGGCAGGCGGGCTTTCGCAAAGACGCCCTCGCCGCCGGCATTCGCGCCGACCTGTTCGACCGCGCCTTTGCCAATGTCAGCGTGGACGCCAGCGTGATCCGTGCCGACCGCAGCCAACCGGAATTTACTCGCCCGGTGTGGGAATACCTCGATGGCGCCCTGTCACCGCTGCGGGTGCGCAAAGGTCAGGCACTGGTCAGCCAATATGCCGACATCCTGCAAAGCATCGAACAGCGTTATGGCGTCGACCGCCAGGCATTGGTCGCAGTGTGGGGCATGGAGAGTAACTTCGGTCAGTTCCAGGGTAACAAGTCGGTGATCAACTCCCTGGCGACCCTGGCTTATGAAGGTCGACGGCCGGGCTTTGCTCATGCGCAGCTGATTGCTGCCCTGCAAATCCTGCAACAGGGCGATATCGAACCTGAGAAAATGCTCGGTTCCTGGGCCGGTGCCATGGGCCAGACCCAGTTCATCCCGACCACCTACAACACCCACGCCGTGGACTTCGATGGCGATGGCCGTCGCGATATCTGGAACAGCCCCGCCGATGCACTGGCCTCGACCGCGCACTACCTGCAAAGCTCCGGCTGGCAGAAAGGCCAGCCATGGGGCTTTGAAGTGCAACTGGCGAGTGGCTTCAATTACGCCCTGGCCGATGGCACGATTCGCAAGAGCGTTGCCGAGTGGCAGCAGTTGGGGGTCACCCTGCCCGATGGCGGCCAGGTTCCGGCAGGTTCCGAACACCTGTCGGCCGCCCTGCTGCTGCCGGCAGGCTATCGCGGCCCGGCGTTCCTGATCCTCGATAACTTCCGCGCAATCCTGAAGTACAACAACTCTTCGTCCTACGCCTTGGGCGTGAGCCTGTTGTCCGAGCGCTTCAATGGCGGTGGCCTGATTAACGGTCTATGGCCAAAAGATGACTTGCCGCTGAGCCGTACCGAGCGAATCGAGCTGCAAAACCTGCTGAGCGCCCGGAACTACGATGCCGGCACCGCCGACGGGATTATCGGTGCCAATACCCGCAAGGCGATCCGCAGCGCGCAGCAGTCGTTTGGATGGCCGGCGGATGGGTATCCGACGCACAAGTTGCTGGAAGGTTTGCGTAACCGCTAAAAGCATCGCGGGCAAGCCCGCTCCCACAAGTTCAAAGGTGAATGCGACATTTGCGTACACCTTGATCCTGTGGGAGCGGGCTTGCTCGCGAAGACTGAGTGTCAGGTGATGAATTCCTAAACCTTGATCACCACATCCTGCTCCAACACCAACGCCTTGTCCCCCGCATCCAGCCTGACCAGCGCGCCCATCGGCAGTGTCAAATTCGGATCACAATGCCCGCTGCGCCATCCGGCCAGCACGGGTATGCGCAACGGAGCAAAGGTCTGCTTGAGCAACCTCTCCAGCGCAATCGCATCAACCCCTGCCACATCCCCCACCAGAACCCCACGCAGCTTGTGCAACGTGCCAGCCAGACGCAGATGAGTCAGCAGCCGGTCAATGCGATACAGCGGCTCGTTGATGTCCTCGATAAACAGGATGGCGCCCTCGGCATCGATCTCGTAAGGCGTGCCCATGGTCGCGGCGATCATTGACAGATTGCCCCCCAGCAAACGTCCATGAGCGATGCCTGGTTCGAGGGTGGTCAACGGGTAGGCCACTGGATGCGCCAGTACGCTGTCTGCCTTTACCTGACCGCGCAGCATGTTGAAAAACGAGGACTCGGTGGGGGTCTGCTTGTCACCCAGCAGATCGGCATTGAGCATCGGACCGTGGAAGGTCACGAAGCCTGCATAACGGCTGATGGCCAAGTGCAGCGCTGTGATGTCGCTGTAGCCGATGAACGGCTTGGCGTTGTTGCGCAATAATTCGAAATCGATGCGATCGAGCAAACGCGGCGTACCGTAACCGCCGCGCAGACAGATGATCGCGTCGACCTCGCTATCGGCGAAGGCTGCGTGTAAGTCATTGAGCCGCACATCGTCGCTGCCGGCCAGATAGCCTTCTTGCTCGTAAACCCCGGGAAACACCCGCAGCGAATAGCCGCGAGCACGCATCCAGGCAATGGCTTTATTGGTGTCCAGTGCTGCGGGGCCGGCGGGCGCGATCACGCCGATCAGCCCTGCAGGCGGCAAGGCCGGAACCGGGATGTGAGGACAAAGGGTGTGGGTCGGTCGAGCAGTCATCCATGATTCTCCCTGTGTGAACGCTTCAGCACACAGTAGTCAGGAACGGGGATAAACAGAAGAGGGGCAATCGCACCACGGTTTGCAGGAAAAGACTGTAATAGCCGTAGGCACTGCTAAAAAAAGGCCCGCAAGGCCTAGAAGCCTTGCGGGCCTTTTTTTGCTCTCACAGCAGGATCAGGACGACATCAACTCGGCCTTGACCAGCTTCGCCTGCTCGTCGGCGTGGTACGAGGAACGTACCAACGGGCCGGAAGCGACGTTCTTGAAGCCCATCTTGTAACCTTCCTCGGCAAACCAGGCGAAGGTGTCCGGGTGCACGAAACGCTGGACCGGCAAGTGGCTGCGGGACGGTTGCAGGTACTGGCCCAGGGTCAGCATGTCGATGTCGTGTTCGCGCATGCGCTTCATGACTTCGATGACTTCTTCATCGGTTTCGCCCAGGCCCAGCATCAAACCGGACTTGGTCGGAATGTGCGGCATCATCTGCTTGAAGCGTTGCAGCAACGTCAGCGACCACTGGTAATCCGACCCCGGACGCGCAGCCTTGTACAGGCGTGGCACGGTTTCCAGGTTGTGGTTGAACACATCCGGCGGCTCGGCGGCGGTGATTTCCAGCGCGACGTCCATGCGGCCACGGTAGTCCGGGACCAAGGTCTCGAGCTGAACGTTCGGCGACAGTTTGCGGATTTCGCGGATGCAGTCGGCAAAGTGCTGGGCACCACCGTCACGCAGGTCGTCACGGTCTACCGAGGTGATTACCACGTATTTCAGTTTGAGGTCGGCGATGGCGATGGCCAGGCTTTCCGGCTCGTTGACGTCCAGTGGCTTCGGACGTCCGTGGCCGACGTCGCAGAACGGGCAGCGGCGGGTGCAGATGTCCCCCATGATCATGAAGGTCGCGGTGCCGCCGGAGAAGCACTCGCCGAGGTTCGGGCAGGACGCTTCTTCGCACACGCTGTGCAGCTTGTGTTTGCGCAGCAGTGCCTTGATGCGGTCGACCTCCGGGGAAACCGGGATGCGCACGCGAATCCAGTCGGGTTTCTTCGGCAGTTCGGTGGTCGGAATGATCTTTACCGGAATACGTGCAACCTTCTCGGCGCCGCGCAGCTTGACGCCGGCTTCAACCTTGGCACGCGGGGCCGGACGCTCGGTAACATCGAGCGTCGGGATCATGGTTTGCACTGCATCAGTAGTCATATCAGTCGATTCCGCCCGTTAGGGTCGTCTGCTCAGCATAGTCGAGGTGTTTGACGAGCTGCGCGCGCAGCCGGGCACTTACCTCGGCAAATTCAATCGATCCTGCGTGATCGCGCAGCTGGGTCATCGCCAGCCCGGCGTAGCCGCAGGGATTAATCCGTCGAAACGGTTCCAGATTCATATCCACGTTCAGGGCCAGGCCATGAAAGGAGCAACCGTGGCGGATCCGCAGACCCAAGGACGCGATTTTCGCGCCATCGACATAAACACCCGGTGCATCCGGCTTGGCCACCGCGGTCACGCCGTAGCTGGCCAGCAGCTCGATCAGGCATTGCTCCATGCGGCTGACCAGATCACGCACGCCGAACCCCAGTTTGCGGACATCCAGCAACAGGTAGGCCACCAACTGACCCGGACCGTGGTAAGTCACCTGACCACCGCGGTCGACCTTCACCACCGGAATATCCCCCGGAAGCAACAGATGCTCAGCCTTGCCGGCCTGGCCCTGGGTGAACACCGGCGGGTGTTCCACCAGCCAGATCTCGTCCGCGGCATCGCTGCCGCGTTCGTTGGTGAAGCGTTGCATGGCATGCCAGACCGGCTCGTAAGCCATCTGGCCGAGCTCGCGAAAGCCCAGCGTGCCAGACATCACAGCACCATGTGCACGAAACCGGTAGCCCGCAACTCGCTGTTGATGTCGTACAGCTGTTCCTGGCCGGTGGCGATGATGTGCAACTGGATGGTGGTGTACTTGCCGTTGGTACTCTGCCGTTCGGCAAAAGTGTTGTGGTCAACGGTCGCGTGTTTCTCAAGGATCGCGATGATCTTGTCCTTGAAACCCACGCCGGTGTCGCCGATTACCTTGATCGGGTAATCCGCGCAGGGGAATTCGATCTTTGGCGCCTTTACTTCGGAGTCTGTCATGGCGTAACGGCCTCGTAAGCCGTGGCGACGGGCATACCCCCCCGCCCCTGTATCAGGGAGGGAGGCACGCAGGTCGACAATATCAGTTGAACAAGCCGTAGAAGAATAGACGGATGCTATCCCACATGCGGCGGAAGATACCACCCTCGTCGACCGCGTCCAGAGCGATCAGGTCGGCGCTGTGCACCACTTTGTCGTCCAGTTTCACTTCGACTTTACCGATCACGTCGCCCTTGGCGATGGGTGCAACCAGTTGCGGGTTCATGGACATGCTGGCAGCGAGCTTTTTCAGCTGGCCTTTTGGCAGGGTCATGGTCAGGTCTTCAGCCAGGCCGGCCTTGACTTGATTGGTGGTGCCTTTCCAGACAGGTGCCTGAGCCAGCTCGGCGCCTTTCTGATAGAAGGTCTGGGTTTCGAAGAAGCGGAAACCGTAGGTCAGCAGCTTCTGGGTTTCAGCAGCACGGGCCACTTCGCTGTTGGTGCCGAATACCACGGCGATCAGGCGCATGCCATCACGTACAGCCGAAGACACCATGCAGTAGCCGGCTTCATCGGTGTGGCCGGTTTTCAGGCCGTCGACAGTCTTGTCGCGCCACAGCAGCAGGTTACGGTTAGGCTGCTTGATGCCGTTCCAGAAGAACTCTTTCTGCGAGTAGATCGCGTAGTGAGCCGGGTCTTCGTGGATGATCGCGCGAGCCAGCACGGCCATGTCGTGAGCCGACGAGTAGTGCTCCGGGTTCGGCAGACCGGTCGGGTTCATGAAGTGGGTGTTGCTCATGCCCAGATCGGCGACGGTCTTGTTCATCAGGTCGGCGAACGCGTCTTCGCTGCCGGCGATGTGCTCGGAGAGCGCAACACTGGCGTCGTTGCCAGACTGAATGATGATGCCGTGCAGCAGGTCGCTGACGGTGACTTGCGAGCCGACTTTGATGAACATCCGCGAACCGCCGGTACGCCAGGCGTTTTCGCTGACGGTCACCGGATCGTTTTCACCGATCTGGCCACGACGGATTTCCAGGGTCGCGATGTACGCGGTCATCAGCTTGGTCAGGCTGGCCGGCGGCAGACGCTGGTCACCGTTGTTCTCTACCAGCACGTTGCCGCTGCTGGCGTCCATGAGTACGTAGGCTTTGGCGGCCAGTTGCGGTGGCGACGGCATCATCTCGGCCGCAAAAGCGGCAGGCGAGAGGAGCAGCGGGACTAGCAGGCACAGGCGTTTGGCAAAGGTGGTGATGTTCATCCGTCTCTCGAAATCGCTAATGGAAACTGCCCTAGGGCAAAACTAATCAGACAACTTTTTAAAAGCCGTCACGTGTTCAGTTGCTCACTCTGTAACCCTAGCCGGGCTTTTGTTCTTCACGAGCCAACAACCCGGTCCCCCCCCAAAATCGCAAGCGAACCGTCAATCAGGTACTACGTGTTACTCGGCGCTGACCAGGCTCGGCGAACCGAGATTGGCCAGCCGCACGCTGTTCTGCACTTGCTGGATTTCACCCGGCGAACCGATCGGCCCCAGGCGCACCCGATGCAGTGTCTGTTGATTGCGCACGATCGAACTGATGAACACCGGAGCGCTCACCATCCCGCTGAGCTTCGATCTCAGGAGTTCTGCAGCGTCCGGGTTGGCGAACGCGCCCACCTGCAGATACTGGCCAGAGGCTGGTACAGAAGCGTTTTTTTTTGCATCGATCTGCGCGGGCACAACGGCCGCGGCGTGTTGCTGCGGCGGTGGTGTCCATTGCTCGACGGTGCCGGCCGAAGCCGTAATCACCGGAGCGCTATTCTGTGCGACTTGCGGCTCGTTGAGCATCAAAGGCGCCGGACGGCCCTTTTGTGCCCACCACTGCTGCGGGTCGATACCTTCGACCTTGACCCGCGCCGTACCGGTTTCGGCGTAACCGAGCTTTTTGGCGGCGGCATAGGACAAGTCGATGATTCGGTCCGAGTAGAACGGACCACGGTCGTTGACCCGCAGGATCACGCTTTTGTTGTTGTCCAGGTTAGTCACCCGAACATAACTTGGCAGTGGCAATGTCTTGTGAGCGGCACTCATGCCGTACAGGTCATAAACCTCGCCATTGGCGGTGTTCTGACCATGGAACTTGGTGCCATACCAGGACGCCGTGCCCGAGGCGACGTAGGTTTTGGAGTCTTGCAGCGGGAAGTAGGTCTTGCCCAGCACGGTGTACGGATTGGCTTTATAAGGACCGGAGTGCAGGGTCGGCGTGGCATCCGGGATGCGCGATACGTCGACGTCCCACCAGGGTGCACCATCCTTGTGGGCCCGGTTGATATCCAGGCCTGGCGCCGAACGAACGGCGCTGGAAGACTTCTGGGTCGGCGAGCGGCTGGTCGAACAACTGGCGACCAGCACCGCCAACGCGGCGAATGCCATGAGCTTCAGGGGTTTATTCATAGGCAATGCCCGCATTACTTGACGCCCCGTGCTTGGACCAGCTGTTCAGACAGTTGATGTACGGCCATGGCGTACATCACGCTGCGGTTATAACGCGTGATCGCGTAAAAATTCGTCAGGCCCATCCAGTATTCGGGGCCATTGTCGCCTTCCAGGCGGAAAGCCGTGACCGGCATATCATCGCGCAGCGCATCATGACTCGACCAGCCCAGCGCCCGCAACTCCCCGACGGTTTTCGTCGGCTCGATGCCTGCAGTCAGCCCGTCGTCCACCTGATCGCCGCGCACATCGGCGCGACTGACCACAGGTTCGCCGGCGACCCAGCCGTGACGCTTGAAATAACTGGCGACGCTGCCGATCGCATCATCCGGGTTGTTCCAGATATTGATGTGGCCGTCACCGTCGAAATCCACCGCATAGGCGCGAAAACTGCTCGGCATGAACTGCGGCAAGCCCATGGCTCCGGCGTAGGAGCCTTTGAGGGTCAACGGATCGACCTGCTCTTCACGGGCCAGCAGCAGGAATTCACGCAATTCCTTGCGGAAGAATTCGGCACGGGGAGGATAGTCGAAACCCAAGGTCGACAAGGCGTCGATCACCCGATAATTACCGGTATTGCGGCCGAAAAAGGTCTCGACGCCGATAATCGAGACAATCACCTGCGCCGGCACACCGTACTCCTGCTCGGCACGGGCCAGCACCGCTTCGTGCTGACGCCAGAAGTCCACACCACGGGCGATGCGCGCGTCGGTGATGAACATTGGACGGTATTCTTTCCACTGTTTGACGCGTTCGGCGGGTTTGGAAATCGCGTCCAGAATCGACTGCTTGCGCTCGGCTTCGCGGAACACGCCCATCAGCTGTTCACCGGCAAAGCCGTAGTCGCGGGTCATTTCACCGACGAACTCGGCCACCTGGGGTGAGCCTTCGTAATCGCCGGCCAACGCTTCCTGCGCGGAACCAAGGATGCCTACCAGGCCGACCCACGGTGCGTATCGAGTCGCCCAGCCACGCATTACTTGCATTGAAATCATCACCTTATTCAAACCTGTGCGATCCACTTACGATGGGTATGGATCGACATCAAAACCCCAAACGCTGACAGCAGCGTCACCAGCGAAGTTCCTCCGTAGCTAATGAACGGCAACGGCACCCCCACGACCGGCAACAGGCCACTGACCATACCGATGTTGACGAAAACGTAAACAAAAAACGTCATGGTCAGACTGCCCGCAAGCAACTTGCCGAACAATGTCTGAGCCTGGGCGGTGATCACCAGGCCGCGACCGATCAACAGCAGGTAAATCAGCAACAGTGCGCAGATGCCCACCAGGCCGAATTCTTCGCCCATCACCGCAATGATGAAGTCGGTGTGGCTTTCCGGCAGGAAGTCCAGGTGCGACTGGGTACCGAGCAACCAGCCTTTGCCGAACACGCCGCCGGAACCGATGGCGGCCTTCGACTGAATGATGTTCCAGCCCGTGCCCAGCGGATCGCTTTCGGGGTCGAGGAAGGTCAGGATTCGCTGCTTCTGGTAATCGTGCATGATGAAGAACCACATCGCCACGGCCACCGGCACCGCGGCGGCAATTACGCTGAGGATCCAGCGCCAGCGCAGGCCGCCCATGAACAGAACGAACGCGCCACCGGCGAGGATCAGCAGTGAAGTGCCGAGGTCGGGCTGACGCACGATCAATATGAACGGCAAGCCGATCAGAAACAGACTGACGCCCACATGCTTGAGCTGCGGCGGCAAGGTGCGTTTGGACAAGTACCAGGCGATGGTCGCCGGCATCAGGATTTTCATGAATTCCGAGGGCTGAAAGCGGATCACCCCGGGAATGTTGATCCAGCGCGTGGCCCCCATGGCGTTGTGGCCCATCACGTCCACCACTACCAGCAAGAGCACACCGACCACATAACCGACCGGCACCCAGCGGGCCATGAAGCGCGGCTCGAACTGGGCGATGACGATCATCGATACCAGGCCGATGCCGAACGAAGTGGCTTGCTTGGCCAACAGGTCCCAACTCTTGCCGCTGGCCGAATACAGCACGAACAGGCTGCCGGCGGCGAGGGTCAGCAGCAGGATCAGCAACGGCCCGTCGATGTGCAGGCGTTGCAACAGCGTCGCACGGCGACGCATCACATCCTCGCTGGAGAGGATGCGATCGAAATTACTCTTCACGGGCCGTAGCCTCCGCACTGATAGGGCTGGCGTATTCGGCTTTCAGCCGGCCGTCCTGGTCCAGGAGCCAGGCGTCCATGACTTGACGCACCACAGGCGCGGCGACGCCGGAACCGGACTCGCCGTTCTCGACCATCACCGACACCACGATTTGCGGGTTGTCGGCCGGCGCGAAGCCGACGAACAAGGCGTGGTCGCGGTGACGCTCCTGAACCTTGGAGCGGTCGTACTTCTCGCCCTGCTTGATCGCGACCACCTGAGCCGTACCACTTTTGCCGGCAATCCGGTATTGCGCGCCTATCGATGCCTTGCGCGCCGTACCGCGAGCGCCGTGCATGACCTGCTGCATGCCGTGGTTGACCTTGGTCCAGTCGGACGGGTCGCGCAGGATGATGTCCGGCATCGGATTTTCATCCTTCGGCCGCTCGCCTTCGACAGTCTTGGCCAGGTGCGGACGGTTCCAGACACCTTTGTTGGCCACCAGCGCCGTGGCCTGGGCCAGTTGCAACGGGGTCGACTGCATGTAGCCCTGGCCAATCCCCAGAATCAGCGTCTCGCCCGGGAACCAGGCCTGACGACGGGTCGCGCGCTTCCATTCACGGGACGGCATCAGCCCCGGCGATTCTTCGAACATGTCCAGGGAGACTTTCTGACCGATGCCGAACTTGCCCAGGTAGCTCGACAGTCGATCGATCCCCAGCTTATGGGCCAGGTCATAGAAGTAGGTGTCGTTGGATCGCATGATCGCCGTGTCCAGATCCACATAGCCGTCGCCGGTGCGGTTCCAGTTGCGATATTTGTGATCGTAATTGGGCAGCATGTAGTAGCCGGGATCGAAGACCCGGGTCGATGCGGTGACCACACCCGAATCAAGACCGGCAATCGCCACCGCCGGTTTAATGGTCGAACCCGGCGGATACAGACCGCGCAGCACCCGGTTGAACAGTGGCCGGTCGATGGAATCGCGAAGCTCGGAGTACGCCTTGAAACTGATGCCGGTGACGAACAGGTTTGGGTCGAAACTCGGCTGACTGACCATCGCCAGCACTTCGCCGGTTTTCGGGTCCAGCGCTACCACCGCGCCACGGCGACCACCGAGCGCAGCTTCGGCGGCTTCCTGCAATTTGATGTCCAGGCTCAGGACGATGTCCTTGCCGGAAATCGGTTCGGTACGTTTGAGTACCCGCAGCACGCGGCCACGGGCGTTGGTCTCGACTTCTTCGTAACCCACCTGACCGTGCAGCTCGGGCTCGTAGAACCGCTCGATGCCGGTTTTACCAATTTGATGGGTGCCGCTGTAACTCACCGGATCGAGCGACTTGAGCTCTTTCTCGTTGATCCGCCCCATGTAACCCACCGAGTGCGCAAAGTGCGCACCCTGCGGGTAATGACGCACCAGTTGCGCAACCACTTCCACACCGGGCAGACGGAACTGGTTCACCGCGATGCGGGCGATCTGCTCTTCGGTCAGCTCGAACAGGATCGGCACCGGTTCGAACGGTCGGCGCCCCTGACGCATGCGCTTCTCGAAGATCACCCGGTCCTCGGGTGTCAGCTCCAGCACTTCGACGATCGCGTCGAGCACTTGCTGCCAGTCGCCGGAGCGCTCGCGGGTCATGCTCAGGCTGAAGCTGGGCCGGTTGTCGGCCACCACCACGCCATTGCGGTCGAAGATCAGCCCGCGAGTCGGGGGAATCGGCTGCACGTGAACGCGGTTGTTTTCCGACAGGGTCGAGTGGTACTCGTACTGGATCACCTGAAGGAAATACAGCCGCGCGATCAGCACGCCAATCAGTACCACCACCGTAATGGCCCCGAACACGACGCGGCCACGCACCAGACGGGCGTCTTTTTCGTGGTCCTTGATGCGGATCGGCTGGGGCATGAGGGCAGAACTACTTGTGGTAAGGGTGGCCGGACAGCACTGTCCAGGCACGGTACAGCTGTTCGCCGATCAGAATCCGCACCAACGGGTGCGGCAACGTCAATGGCGACAACGACCAGCGTTGATCCGCCCGCGCACAGACTTCCGGTGCCAGCCCTTCGGGGCCGCCGACCATGAAGTTCACCGTGCGCGAGTCCAGCCGCCAGCGATCGAGTTCGACCGCCAGTTGCTCGGTGCTCCAGGGCTTGCCGTGGACTTCGAGGGTGACAATACGCTCGTTAGGCCCGACCTTGGCCAGCATGGCTTCGCCTTCCTGACGGATAAAGCGCGCCACGTCGGCGTTCTTGCCGCGGGTATTGAGCGGAATTTCCACCAGTTCCAGCGCCAGCTCGGACGGAAGACGCTTGGCATATTCATGCCAGCCTTCTTCCACCCACTTGGGCATGCGTGAACCGACGGCGATCAGTCGCAGTCGCACAGCGGCCCCTTATTGCTGGTCTTTGTTGAGCTTGATGAAATGCTCATGGGTGTTTTCCGGGCTGTGGTGCGCGGCGCTGCCGGCACGGCTCTGCTCGGCACCCTGCCACAACCGCTCCAGGTCATAGAACTGACGAGCGCTGGCCGTCATCATGTGTACGATGACATCGTCCATATCCAGCAACACCCAGTCGCTGTCACCCTTGCCTTCTTCACCCAACGGCTTGACGCCCAGAGCCTTGACCGCCTCGCGGACCTTATCCAGCATCGCGCCGATCTGGCGGTTGGAAGTACCGGTAGCGATGATCATGAAGTCAGTGATGCTCTGCTTTTCACGAACGTCGATCACCAGAATGTCCTGGGCCTTGACGTCTTCCAGGGCTGCTACGGCAACCTTGACCAGCTCTTCGCCACGCAGCTCCGGGCCGGTGTCAGCCGCGACCGGCAGCGGAGCGCTCTTGAACGTGCCCTTGCGCTTTACTTTGTTTACGTCTTTGTCAGTCATATAAAACTCGTTTTGCTCGTATGTTCGGGCGCTTCGATACACGCATTCACGTGCCTTGAAGCGCGCCCTTTTTCAGTTCGACGCACGGTAAAGTCCGTGCGCATCGATGTAGGCCAGGACCGCGTCGGGCACCAGGAAACGTACCGACTTACCGCTGGCCAGCAGTTGACGGATCTGGGTGGCGGATACCGCGAGCGGTGTCTGCCAGACGAATGCAATCTGTCCGCTCGACCCTTTGAGGGCCAGCGGGTCGCTCACCGAGCGCGCCGCCAGCAGGTTGCGCAAGGCATCCGGCGGTTCGCTGTCGGCATCCGGGCGTTGCAGCACCAGGATGTGGCAATGCTGGAGCAACTCTTCCCAGCGGTGCCAAGTGGGCAGGCCGCAAAATGCGTCCCAGCCCAAAAGTAGAAAAACCTGGTCTGAAGCGGCAAGTTCGGCGCGCATCAGTTCCAGGGTATCGATGGTGTAGGACGGTTTGTCCCGCTGCAATTCGCGGGCGTCCACCACCAACGGTGGCACACCGGCCACCGCGCACTTGACCATCGCCAGACGGTCCTTCGCCGACACCTGCGGCGTGCCGCGATGAGGCGGCCTGGCACTGGGTGTCAGACGCAACTCATCGAGCGCCAGCGATTCGGCGACTTCCAGCGCACCGCGCAGATGGCCGATGTGCACCGGGTCGAAGGTCCCGCCCAGTACGCCAATGCGTCGAGGCCGGGGCTCGCTGGCGGTCACGTGGGCTGACGGGTCGAGGTCGCCCAAGTCAGACCGACTCCTGGCCGCGCAACTGACCGTCACCGACCACGATGTACTTCTCGCAGGTCAGCCCTTCGAGGCCCACCGGGCCGCGGGCATGCAGCTTATCAGTAGAAATGCCAATCTCGGCACCCAATCCGTATTCAAAACCATCGGCGAAGCACGTCGGGGTGTTGATCATCACCGAAGACGAATCGACTTCAGCCACGAAACGCCGGCTGTCGGCCAGGTTTTCGCTGACGATCGAGTCGGTGTGATGGGAGCCGTACTTGTTAATGTGCTCGATGGCCTGATCCAGCCCGTCGACCACGCGGATCGAGAGAATCGGCGCCAGGTATTCGGTGGTCCAGTCTTCCTCGGTGGCCGCAACGGCCTCGATGATTGCCCGGGTGCGCTCGCAACCGCGCAGTTCGACGCCTTTCTCGCGGAACTGTGCCGCCATCGAGGGCAGGAAATCTTTGGCAACGGCTTGATCCACCAGCAGCGTTTCCATCGCGCCGCAGATGCCATAACGATAAGTCTTGGCGTTGAACGCGATGCGCCGGGCTTTCGGCAGATCAGCGTGGGCACTGACGTAGACGTGGCAAATGCCGTCCAGGTGCTTGATGACGGGCACGCGGGCGTCGCGGCTGACCCGCTCGATCAGGCCACGGCCGCCACGAGGCACGATGACGTCGACGTATTCCGGCATGGTGATCAGCGCGCCGACGGCGGCACGGTCGGTGGTTTCAACCACTTGCACCACGGCGGCCGGCAGACCTGCCTCGGCCAGGCCACGCTGAATGCAGGCGGCGATGGCACGGTTGGAATGAATCGCCTCGGAACCGCCACGCAGGATGGTCGCATTGCCGGACTTCAGGCACAGGCTGGCGGCATCGATGGTCACGTTCGGCCGCGACTCGTAGATGATTCCGATCACGCCCAACGGCACGCGCATCTTGCCGACCTGAATGCCCGACGGCCGATAACTCATGTCACGGATCGCGCCGACCGGGTCCGGCAGTGCCGCGACCTGACGCAAACCGACGATCATGCCGTCGATGCGCGCCGGGGTCAGCGCCAGCCGTTCCAGCAGAGCCGGCTCAAGACCATTGGCGCGACCGGCGGTCAAATCCAGCTCATTGGCTGCGCTCAGCTCGGCGCGCGCAGCGTCCAGCGCACTGGCAGCCGCCTGCAATGCGCGGTTTTTCTGCGCGGTGCTGGCACGGCCGATCACACGGGAAGCTTCGCGGGCGGCGCGACCCAAACGGGTCATGTAGTCAAGAACGGACTCAGTCATGGTCTACTGTGGTCTTGGTAAAGAGGAAAGCGGCAGATTATAGCTGTCGCGTCTCGGGACTAACAGCGGTGACGGGCGGATGGTCGAAATGGAAGGCAATTTGCCGACGTTCAGCCGTGATTAAGCTTGATTAAGCTGCATATTGTTATCATCACGACTCAATCAGCCCTGACAAACGCTGTTCATCATGACCAACCTGACTGTTCGTGCGTCCGATACGCGCCCACCCAAAGCGCTACCGGATGCGTTTTTCGACCGCGACGCCCAAACGCTGGCCCGGGATTTACTGGGCAAGATCATCCGTCACCGGGTCGGCGACCTGTGGCTCGGTGCCCGGATCATCGAGACCGAAGCCTATTACTGCGAAGAAAAAGGCAGTCACGCCTCCCTCGGCTACACAGAAAAGCGTAAGGCTTTGTTTCTGGATGGTGGCCACATCTATATGTATTACGCCCGTGGCGGCGATTCCCTGAACTTCAGCGCCAAAGGCCCTGGCAATGCGGTGCTGATCAAGTCCGCCTATCCGTGGGTCGATGAACTGAGCGGGCCGGCAAGCCTGGCGCAGATGCTGCTGAACAACCCCGACGCTCAGGGCCGCCCTCGCCCCTCGCAAAAGCTGTGTGCCGGGCAGACCCTACTGTGCAAGGCGCTGGGACTGAAGGTGCCGGTCTGGGACGCCAAGCGCTTCGATCATGAAGTGTTGCTGGTGGAAGACCGGGGGCCGGCGCCCGGCCACATCATCCAGACCACACGACTGGGCATTCCCCATGGGCGCGACGAACACCTGATGTACCGTTTCGTCGACGCGGCTTATGCGCCGTATTGCACACGCAACCCGTTGCGCCGGGGGCAAATCGAAGGTCGCGATTATTTTTTGTTGTCCTGATACCGGCTGAATCTTGATGCAAAGGAGATCCCTTGTGGGAGCGGGCTTGCCCGCGATAGGGCCATACCGGTCGACATCAATGTTGACTGTCCAGGCACCATCGCGGGCAAGCCCGCTCCCACAGGACTTTTGACATTGTTTAAATTATGTTCGCCCACCAAGGGCCAATTGAATCAGATGGAGTTGTTTTTATGGGCCCATGGCTCGATAGCGTGACCGGTTGGTTAACGGTCAATCCGCAGTGGCTGGCCGCGGCAGTGTTCATAGTGGCTTGTATGGAATGCCTGGCGATTGCCGGGCTGATCGTACCCGGCACGGTGTTGCTGTTTGCCGTGACGGTGCTGGCCGGCAGCGGCGCATTGTCATTGGGTGAAACACTGCTGCTGGGTTTCCTCGGTGGTGTGCTGGGCGACATCGTTTCCTACTTTTTGGGACGACATTTCCACCAGAACATCCGGCGCCTGCCGGGGTTGCGCCATCATCCGGAATGGATCGCCGGGGCCGAGGCGTATTTTCAGCGCTATGGCATCGCCAGCCTGTTGGTCGGCCGCTTTATCGGCCCGTTGCGGCCCATGCTGCCCATGGTCGCCGGGATGTTCGACATGCCGTTCCCACGATTCGCCGTCGTCAGCCTGCTGGCCGCCGCAGGCTGGAGCGTTGCCTATCTGCTGCCCGGCTGGGCCACGGGCGCGGCCATTCGTTTGCCGTTGCCGGAAGGTTTCTGGCCCGAGGCCGGGGTCGTCGCGGGCAGTATTGCGGTGATGGTGGGGCTGAGCATCAACAGCAGCCTGCGCCGCCATCGCAAGGCCACGGTGCTGATTGCCAGCCTGAGCCTGGTGATTCTGGCCGGGCTGTTCATCGGCTATCCGCACCTGACCGCCCTCGACCAAGGGTTGATGACTCTGGTGCAGGAACACCGCAGCCCGATGCTCGATGAAGTGGCTGTGGTGTTCACGCTGATCGGCGAATTCCGCAACATGTTTATGATCAGCGCCCTGCTGACAGCCTTGCTGTTGCTGACGCGGCAATGGCGGCACGCGATCTTCGCGGGTGGCACCCTGCTGTTCACCGCGCTGGGCAACACCGCGACCAAGCACTTTTTCGCCCGCATGCGCCCGGAAGTGCTGAGTGATCCACTGACCAGCTACAGCATGCCCAGCGGCCATGCCTCGGGCTCCTTCGCGCTGTTTCTGACGCTCGCGGTGCTGGCTGGCCGCGGACAACCGCCGCGAATGCGCCTGACCTGGTTATTGGTGGGCTGCTTGCCGGCACTGGCGATTGCCTTGTCGCGGGTATATCTGGGCGCGCACTGGCCGACCGATGTGTTGGCCGGTGCAATGCTGGCGGCGTGTATCTGTGCGGCCAGCCTGTGGCTGAGTCAGCGCCAGGCGCCACTCAACGCCATGCCACCCAAGGTCTGGTGGCTGGTGTTGCCGTCGTTGGTGGCGCTGTTCGGATTCTTTGTGTTGAGGCATTTGCCGCATGCTTTGTTGCGGTATGCGTACTGAAAGATCAAAAGATCGCACCTGTAGCAGCTGCGATCTTTTGACGGATGTCAGGCGAACAACTCACCCTGCAACTCATCGAGCAACGCCTGAATCGCATCCAGCCGTTGCTGCGGATCATCGAGTTGCAGCAGGTTGATCTTGTCCATCTCGGAAAACGGCAACAGGTACGCCAACTGATTGGCCAGCGACTGTTGCCCCGTCGCTTCGGTGCCCATGCTCAGCGCTTCGACCATCGGGTGTTCCGCCAAGGCCTTGAGCAGCGCAACCAGATCGGCGTCTTCGTCCAGTAGCGGTTGCTCAGGCTCATCCTTGAGCCACTCGACTTCGGCGACGATCAACTGGTCGCGCTGCACCTCGGCGCGCACAACGTGAAAGCGCCGCCCGCCCTTCACCCGAATGCCCAGCAGGCCGTTGTCCTGCTGGTGAAAGTCGGTGATCAGCGCCTCGCACCCCACCCGTGCGTAGCCTTCAGGGGCGATGCCGACTTCTTCGCCCTCGAGAATGCACACCACGCCGAAGCCACCGCCCTGTTTCATGCAGCGACCGATCATGTCCAGGTAGCGCGCCTCGAAGATCTGCAAGTCGAGGATGCAGTCCGGAAACAGCACCGTGTTCAGCGGAAAAAGCGGCAGACTCATAGACATTTCCTTACACCACCATCGACACCGCCAACGGCAGGAACACCGCCGTGGCCACGCCCATCAGACTCATCGCCAGCGCTGCGAAGGCGCCGCACTCTTCACTTTCCTGCAAGGCCACCGAAGTGCCGACCGCGTGGGCGGTCATGCCCAGGGCCATGCCGCGGGCCTCCGGGCTGTGGACACCGAGACGGGTCAAAAGACTCGGCCCGAAGATCGCCCCGATCACCCCGGTAATCAACACGAACACCGCCGCCAGCGCCGCGACGCCACCGATCTGCTCTGCCACCAGCATGGCAATCGGCGAGGTGACCGACTTGGGGGCCATGGTCATCAGGATCATGTGTTCAGCGCCGAACCACCAGCCCAGCAATACCCCCATGCCCGTGGCGACCACGCCACCTATCACCAGCGTAGTAAATATCGGCCAGAACAACTGCCGGATCCGCCGCAGGTTGAGGTACAGCGGTACCGCCAGCGCAACGGTGGCCGGCCCGAGCAAGATGCTCAGGATCTCGGTGCTCTTGCGGTACTCGGCATAGCTCAGGCCGCAACTGACCAGTACACCGATGACCAGCAACATGGAAACCAATACCGGCTGCAGAAAAACCCAGCGGGTTTTCTCGAACGCCGCCAGTACCAATTGATACGCACCCAGCGTAATGCCGATACCAAACAGCGGATGATGGATCACCGACGCCCAGGCGCCGTGCCAATCGAACATCATTGGCCGCCCTCGTCATGAGCATGACGCTTGACCATGCGCTGCATCAGCACCCCGGCGAAAGCCATCGACAGCACCAGCGACAACACCAGAGCACCGGTGATCGCCCAGAAATCCGCGGCAATGTCGGTGGCGTAAACCATCACGCCCACGGCCGGCGGCACCAGCAGCAACGGCAGGTAACGCAGCAGACTGCTGGCCGCCAGGTTCAGCGGCTCGCCGACTTGGCCACGGCTGATCAGATACCCCAGCAACAACAGCAGGCCAATGATCGGCCCCGGCAGCACTGGTAATATCAGATGGTTGAGGGCAGTGCCGAGCAATTGAAACAGCACCAGCCAAGTCAGGCCACGTAACAACATCCATCATCTCCCGCAAAAGGCGCCAGGCATTATAAGCACGTCAACGCTATGAATCGGCATTCGCCAAAAGCATGGTCAGTTGACCGGAGCCATTTGCCATGTTGATCTAAAGTGGTTCGCAGGGAGGTCGAATCCCCCCACTCGAAAACTATAAAACCGATGACCCAAGGAGAGTCTCAATGCCCTATGTTCCAGTTGCAGAGCTCAAAGATTATGTCGGCAAGGAACTCGGACGTTCCGAATGGCTCACCATCGACCAGGAACGCATCAACCTGTTCGCAGAAGCCACAGGTGACTATCAGTTCATCCATGTCGACCCGGTCAAAGCCGCGCAAACACCCTTTGGCAGCACCATCGCCCACGGTTTCCTGTCGTTGTCGCTGATCCCCAAGTTGATGGAAGACATCCTCATCCTGCCCCAAGGCGCGAAGATGGTGGTCAACTACGGTCTGGACAGCGTGCGTTTTATCCAGCCTGTGAAGGTCAATTCCAGGGTTCGACTCAAGGTCGACATGAACGACGTCACCGAGAAGAAACCCGGCCAATGGCTGCTCAAGGCCACCGCCACGCTTGAAATCGAAGGGTCGGACAAACCGGCGTATATCGCCGAGCCACTGTCCCTCTGTTTCGTCTGACACATGCCTGATTGCGAAACAGCTCATGCTGTTTCGCGCTGTGTCTCTGCCGTGTCTCTATAAATGCGACACATAGCTGCGGCATACTCCGTCGCCTAACTGCCCGGATCCCGCTATGCGCTCACTTGCACTCCTTGCTCTGACCCTGTTGCTCACCGCTTGCGGCGATGGCGAATCGCTGTTGCCCCCCGACGCCCGCCTGCCGGACGGCGGACGCTATCGCGGTGACCTGGTCAACGGCTTGCTGCAAGGCGAGGGTCGCATCGATTACCCGAACGGCAGCTGGTACGCCGGCCAGTTCGACAAAGGCCAATGGCATGGTCAGGGCGAATGGCACGGTAGCAACGGCGAGGTCTATCGCGGGCAATTCCAGCAGGGGCTGTTCGACGGCAAGGGCACGCTGACCACCACCGGCAGCAGCTACACCGGCGGTTTCAAGGCCGGTCGACGGGACGGTGAAGGCACCCTCAAAGAAAACGCCATGACCTACCGTGGCGAATTCAAGGCCGATCAATATTCAGGGCTCGGTCGTCTGGAACTCGAAGACGGCAGCCAGTACCAGGGTCAGTTCGCCCATGGCAAACCCAACGGCGAAGGCCAGCGCGGCGATGCCAGCGGCAATCAGTTCACCGGGCATTTCGTCGATGGTCAGCTGGAAGGCAACGGCACCTTCAACAGCGCCGATGGCGATATCTATGTCGGCGGCTTCAAGAACAATCAACTGCACGGCAAGGGCCGCTACGAGAACGCCGATGGCGATGTCTGGCTCGGTCAGTTCAAGGAAGGGGTGCTGAGCGGCAAGGGCGAGTTGATCGGCGCCGACGGCAGTCACTACATCGGTCAGTTCAGCGACTGGCGCTTCACTGGCCAGGGCCGCTTGAACCTGGCCGATGGCAGTTTCTATGTCGGCCAGTTCGACGGCGACAATTATCAGGGCAAAGGCACGTTGGTGCTCACCGATGGCACGGTGCTGAGCGGCACCTGGATCAATAGTCAGCGTGTGCGCGACGCCGACGGCAAGCTGCTGCCGGACACCCTCGAACTCGGTTTGCTGGCTCAGGGCCGTTTGCTCGACGATGCACTGGCCAGCGTACCGGCCTCGACCCCGGCGGTCGAGCTGTACACCTTGACCCTGGGCGGTGACGGCAAGCAGAGCGTGTTCCTGCGCGAATCGGACTACGTCGCCAACATGCTCGCCAGCCGTTTCGGCGCCTTCGGCCAGATCCGCCTGGTCAACCATCGCGACCACCTTGGCGACCGGCCGATGGCCACCCGGGAAAACCTGCGCCGCGCCGCCCAGACCCTGGCCGAGCGCAGCGGCCCGGAAGACTTGCTGTTCATTTACCTCACCAGCCATGGCTCCAGTGAACACGAACTGGTGCTCGACCAGCCACGCATGGAACTGGCCGACCTGCCGGCCGACGAGCTCGCCGCCGTCCTCGCCCCCCTGAAAAAACGCGACAAAATTATCGTGATTTCATCTTGCTATTCCGGCGGCTTCATTCCCGCGCTCAAGGATGAACGCACCCTGATCATGACCGCCTCGCGCGCTGACCGGGTGTCCTTCGGGTGTTCGGAAGAAGCCAATTTCACTTATTTCGGCGACGCGCTGTTTGCCCAGGCGCTGAACCAGACCGACGATCTGGAGCAAGCCTTCAAACGGGCCAGTGCCACCGTGGCCGAACGTGAGCTGGCCGACAACTTCGAAGCCTCCGAGCCGCAGATATGGGCGCCGAAAGCCGTTCTCGCCCACTGGCAATTGTTACGCAAGCAGCAGGCACGAAAGGCACTGCAAAGTGTCTCTATCAGCAAGGATGAAAAGAGCAACTAAGCTGAATAGTATCAAGGGGGAATGACTATGTACTTGACGCCTCAGCATGTATTGCTTGCCGGAGCTACCGGGTTGACCGGTGAACATTTGCTTGACCGTCTGCTCAATGAGCCAACGATTATGCGGGTATTGGCTCCCTCACGCCGGCCACTGGCCGAGCATCCTCACTTGGAAAACCCGGTCGGCGACCCGGCTGCGTTTTTGCCGCAATTGAACGGTCGCGTCGACATTGCCTATTGCTGCCTCGGCACCACCATCAAACAGGCCGGCTCCGAACAAGCGTTTCGCGCGGTGGACCTGGACATGGTCGTGGCGTTCGCCAAACGTGCGCGGGAGATGGGCGCAAGGCACCTGATCGTGATCAGTGCCTTGGGGGCCGATCGCAGATCCTCGATTTTCTACAACCGGGTTAAAGGCGAGATGGAACACGCATTGCGCGCACAGAATTGGCCGCAGCTGACCATTTGCCGGCCTTCGCTGTTGTTGGGCGATCGCGTCGAGCCGCGATTAGGCGAGCGGGTTGCCGGCCCGTTGTCGAAATTGATTCCGGGCAAATACCACGGCATCGAAGCCTGCCAACTGGCCCGCGCCATGTGGCGCCTGGCGCTGGAGGAGCAAGATGGTGTGCGGATTGTCGAGTCGGATGAGTTGCGCAAGCTCGGTAAATAACGCGCCGACTTGTGGCGAGGGAGCTTGCTCCCTCGCCACAAGAGCCGCGCTCGTTCTTACAATCCACCCGACGCCTGAAAATTCACTCCCAACACCGTCAACAACGACAGCGGCAACAGCAACGTGTCGAGCAAGGCACTGGCCGGCAGATCAACACCTGGATAACTCGGCGCTTCTGCGCCAAATCTGTCCATGGCGCAGCAACCGCCGTTCATCGCATACAGATCCAGTCGCGTCCCCGAATACACAACCGGCGCCCCAGGCTTGGCGGCATCGAGGGTGCGTGCCGTGGCGCAGCCCGCCAGTTGCAACGCCAACAGGATGATCAGCAGCTTATTCATCGCTGCTCAAATGGTGTTCGCCCCAACGCGGCAGCATGTCTTGCGGGATGTTCAAACAGTTGAGAATTCGCGCCACGACGAAGTCGATCAAGTCATCGATGGTCTGGGGCTGGTGATAGAAGCCCGGCGACGCCGGCAGAATCGTCACGCCCATGTTCGACAGCTTGAGCATGTGCTCCAGATGAATGCTCGAATACGGTGCCTCGCGCGGCACCAGAATCAGCTGGCGACGCTCCTTCAAGGTCACGTCGGCCGCCCGCTCGATCAAGTTGTTGCAGGCCCCGGTCGCGATAGCCGACAAGGTCCCGGTGGAACACGGCACCACCACCATCGCCGCTGGCGAGCCAGAACCCGAAGCCACCGGCGACATCCAGTCTTCCTTGCCGTACACCCGAATCTGCCCGGCGGCGGCGCCGGTGTATTCAGTGAGGAAGGCTTGCATCATCTGCGGTTTGGACGGCAGCGAGACATCGGTTTCAGTGGCCATTACCAGTTGCGCGGCCTTGGAAATCAGGAAGTGCACTTCGCGGTCTTCACGCACCAGGCAGTCGAGCAGGCGCAAGCCGTACTGGGCGCCCGAAGCGCCGGTCATCGCCAGCGTGATGCGTTCCGGGCCGTTGTTCATTGCAGCGCCTCGGCCAGTTTGCCGTGCAGGCCGCCGAAGCCGCCGTTGCTCATGATCACCACGTGAGTGCCCGGCTGGGCCTGGCTCTTCACCCGCTCGATGATGCCTTCCAGCGAATCGCTGACGATCGACGGCACGGTGCATAACGCCGCCGTGGCGCCCAGATCCCAGCCGAGGTTGGCCGGTGAATACCAGATCACCTGATCGGCATCGACCACGCTCTCCGGCAAGCCATCGCGGTGAGCGCCGAGCTTCATGGAGTTGGAGCGTGGCTCGATGATCGCGATCAACGGCGCGTCGCCAATGCGTTTGCGCAGACCGTCGAGGGTGGTGGCGATGGCGGTCGGGTGGTGAGCGAAGTCGTCGTAAATGGTGATGCCACGCACTTCAGCGACTTTCTCCATCCGGCGCTTCACGCTTTTGAACGCGCTCAGCGCCGCAACGCCCATCGACGGCACTACGCCGACGTGACGCGCAGCGGCCAAGGTAGCCAAGGCGTTGGCGACGTTGTGCTGACCGGTCATGTCCCACTCGACCACGCCTTGAGCGGCGCCTTCGAACATCACTTCGAATTTCGAGCCGTCTTCACTGAGCAGTTTGACTTGCCACTGACCGCCGGCGCCGGTGGTCTGTACCGGGGTCCAGCAGCCCATTTCGATGACGCGCAGCAAGGCCGGCTCAGTGGTCGGATGGATCACCAGGCCTTCGCTCGGGATGGTCCGCACCAAATGGTGGAACTGCCGCTCGATGGCCGGCAGATCGGGGAAGATGTCGGCGTGATCGAACTCCAGATTGTTCAGAATCGCCGTACGCGGACGGTAGTGAACGAACTTGGAGCGCTTGTCGAAGAACGCGCTGTCGTATTCGTCGGCTTCGATCACGAAAAACGGCGTGCCGCCCAGACGCGCCGACACCGAGAAATTCTGCGGCACGCCGCCGATCAGGAAACCCGGGCTCATGCCGGCGTGCTCCAGGACCCAGGCGAGCATGCTGCTGGTGGTGGTTTTGCCGTGAGTGCCGGCAACCGCCAGCACCCAGCGGCCTTGCAATACGTGATCCGCCAGCCATTGCGGACCGGAGACGTACGGCAGGCCTTTGTTCAGCACGTATTCGACGGCCGGGTTGCCGCGGGACATGGCATTGCCGATCACCACCAGGTCCGGGGCCGGATCGAGCTGCGCCGGGTCGTAACCTTGAGTCAACTCAATGCCCTGAGCTTGCAGCTGAGTGCTCATCGGCGGATAGACGTTGGCATCGGAGCCGGTCACGTGATGGCCCAGCTCTTTGGCCAGAACCGCCATCGAACCCATGAAAGTGCCGCAAATACCAAGAATATGAATGTGCATAGTCGACCTCGTAAAACATGGCCGCAGGTTAGCTTAGGGAGGGGAAAATCGCACTCTTTAGCTGTAACCACGCTCGTTCCCACGCTCTGCGTGGGAATGCAGCAAGGGACGCTCTGCGTCCCAAAAGCGGACGCAGAGCGTCCGGGGAGGCATTCCCACGCAGAGCGTGGGAACGATCAGTCACAACCTAGCGGGCGATACCGTGTTTGCGCAGCTTTCTGTAAAGCGTATTGCGACTGACGCCCAACTGCTCGGCGGTGTGGGTCATGTGCCAGCGCTGCTGCTCCAGCGCGCTGAGCAATGCCAACCGCTCGGCATCGTCCAGCGGATACTCGGACGGTTCTTCAACCGCCGACGCCGTCACCGGTCGGGCCTGACGAATCATCGCCGGCAAATCTTCCAGCCCGATCCGACCGCCGTCACACAGCGCTGCCAAGGTCCGCAGCACATTGCGCAACTGCCGCACGTTCCCCGGCCAGGCAAAATCCAGCAAGGCCTGCCGCGCCGGGGCATCAATCAACACGCTCTCCCCGCCCGCCTCTTCGGCCAGCAAAAAGTCGAGCAACTGTGATTTGTCCGTGCGCTCGCGCAACGCCGGCAAGGCAACCTCCAACCCATTGAGCCGGTAATATAAATCCTCGCGGAAACTGCCGTCCTGCACCCTTTCAAGCAGGTTGCGGTGAGTGGCGCTGATGATCCGCACATTGACCGACTCCGGCTCGCCGCCGATCGGCACCACCTGACGGTCTTCCAGCACCCTTAATAGCCGGGTCTGCATGGTCAGCGGCATGTCACCGATTTCATCGAGGAACAAGGTCCCGCCATCAGCCTGCTGCAACTTGCCGCGCATGCCTTCCTTGCGGGCACCGGTGAAACTGCCGCCGCGATAGCCGAACAGCTCACTTTCGATCAGGCTTTCGGGAATCGCCGCGCAATTGAGGGCAACGAACGTCTTTTCTGCCCGTTGACTGGCCTGATGCACGGCTTTGGCGAAGGCTTCCTTGCCAGAACCGGTTTCACCGTTGATCAGCAACGGCACGTCCCGTTCGAACACCCGCAGGGCCTTGCGGAAGTCTTCCTGCAGCGCGGCATCGCCCAGGCAAATACCCGACAAGCGCGGACGCTCGACAACCATCGGGCTTTGCACCACAGGCATAGGAATGCTGCGCGGCTGCCCGCGCAACACGGCAAACAGCCGCCGCCCGTCACGGGTGCGCAACGGCCAACTGGCGCTGGCATTGGCGCTCGCCCGGCCAAGCAACTCATCCAGCGAGCAATCGAAAAACGCTTCCACCGGCTTGCCCAACAGCCCGCCGCGAATATGCCCCAGCAAATTCAGCGCACTCTGGTTGACCGCACAGATCCGCCCTTCCCCGTCGAACGCCAGCAGCCCTTCGCTGAACAGCCCGACGGATTCGGCCTGCAAGTGAAAACGCAGCAACCATTGATTGTCGAAGTAACGCAGGAAATAGCAGCTCTCGATCATCTTCGCCGACAGATTGACCAGGGCCATGGTGTGGAATTGGCTCTGACGCGAAACCTCATGACGCGCCGAAGACACGTCAAGCACCGCCAGCAGCTCGCCGTGGGGGTCGAACACCGGGCTCGCCGAGCAGGTCAGGCCGGTGTGACGGCCGCGAAAATGTTCGTCCTGATGGATGGTCAGGGACTGACGCTCCACCAGGCAGGTGCCGATGCCGTTGGTGCCTTCGCAGGCTTCGCTCCAGTCCGCCCCCAACCACAGGCCGGCGCGCTCGAAAATCTTCCGTTCGGCGGGCGCGGTGACGCAATTGAGGATCACCCCGCGGGCATCGGTCAGCAGCACCGCGTGGCCGGCGCCGGAAAGCTGCTGGTGGAGGCTGGTCATTTCGTTGCCGGCGATCTGTAGCACTTGCTGCAAGCGTTCGCGGCTTTCCAGCACGCGGCCATGCTCCAGCACCGTCGGCGCCATGGTCAGGGCCGGGTCGAGGTGATAGTCCTCAAGACAACGCAGCCAGGAACGGGCAATGGACGGATCGCTGCCGGGACCGTGCAGGTGGGATTTACCCTGGGTCACGGTCAACACTTGCTGGGCATGGCGACTCAAATGGTTGTCGTGCATTTCTTATTATTCTCCCGAGCGGTTTACACCGCCCCCATCAAATCCCTGTGACTTAGTCATGCGAGCTCCGAGCATCCTCCAGCCTAGCCTCCAATGCAATGCTGGCAAGACCCGCCAGTCACAGCCTGCGCCATAAACGGTACAAAGTGTCACAGGGGCTGTACCGCAAGCGTCACAAACGCCGCCCATCTGTCCGACAAAAAGCGCGCAACACCTTGATTTACCTGACCTGCAAGGCGCTGGCCCGACCTTTGCTCTACGCTTATGCAGCGCTCTGGCGCGTCCTCCCTTATAAGCACAAAAGCCAAGGAGATACCCATCATGCGTTACGCTCACCCCGGTACTGAAGGCGCTATCGTTTCGTTCAAGAGCAAATACGGTAACTACATCGGCGGCGAGTTCGTCGCGCCTGTCAAAGGTCAGTACTTCACCAATACATCGCCGGTCAACGGCCAACCTATTGCCGAATTCCCGCGCTCCACGGCCGAAGACATCGAAAAGGCCCTGGACGCTGCCCATGCCGCCGCCGACGCCTGGGGCGCCACGTCCGCCCAGGCACGCTCGCTGGTGCTGCTGAAAATCGCCGATCGCATCGAACAGAACCTGGAACTGCTGGCAATCACCGAATCCTGGGACAACGGCAAGGCCGTGCGCGAAACCCTCAATGCCGACATTCCATTGGCCGCCGACCACTTCCGTTACTTCGCCGGTTGCATCCGCGCCCAGGAAGGCAGCGCCGCCGAGATCGATGGCAACACCGTGGCCTATCACATCCATGAACCGCTGGGCGTGGTCGGGCAGATCATCCCGTGGAACTTCCCGATTCTGATGGCCGCCTGGAAACTCGCCCCGGCCCTGGCCGCCGGTAACTGCGTGGTCCTTAAACCGGCCGAGCAAACCCCGCTGGGCATTACCGTGCTCATGGAGCTGATCGGCGACCTGCTGCCACCCGGCGTGCTCAACGTGGTGCAAGGGTTCGGCAAAGAAGCCGGGGAAGCCCTGGCCACCAGCAAGCGCATCGCCAAGATCGCCTTCACCGGCTCGACCCCGGTCGGCTCGCACATCATGAAATGCGCCGCCGAAAACATCATTCCGTCCACCGTGGAACTGGGTGGCAAGTCGCCGAACATCTTCTTCGAAGACATCATGCAAGCCGAGCCGACGTTCATCGAGAAAGCCGCCGAAGGCCTGGTGCTGGCGTTCTTCAACCAGGGCGAAGTCTGCACCTGCCCGTCCCGCGCTCTGGTACAGGAGTCGATCTACGACGAGTTCATGAAAGTCGTCATGAACAAAGTCCTGCAGATCAAGCGTGGCGACCCGCTGGACACCGACACCATGGTCGGCGCCCAGGCGTCCGAGCAGCAATTCGACAAAATCCTTTCGTACCTGGAGATCGCCAAGGGCGAAGGCGCCGAGCTGCTGACCGGTGGCAAGGTAGAAAAACTCGAGGGCAGCCTGGCGACCGGGTATTACATCCAGCCGACCCTGCTCAAGGGCACCAACAAAATGCGCGTGTTCCAGGAAGAAATCTTTGGCCCGGTGGTGAGCATCACCACCTTCAAGGACGAAGCCGAAGCCCTGGCCATCGCCAACGACACCGAGTTCGGCCTGGGGGCCGGCCTCTGGACCCGCGACATCAACCGCGCCTACCGCATGGGCCGTGCCATCAAGGCTGGTCGGGTGTGGACCAACTGCTACCACCTGTACCCGGCGCACGCCGCGTTCGGCGGTTACAAAAAGTCTGGCGTCGGTCGTGAAACCCACAAAATGATGCTCGATCACTATCAGCAGACCAAAAACCTGCTGGTGAGCTACGACATCAATCCGTTGGGCTTCTTCTAAAAACCGGGGCGATACAGGTAGTTATGTATCGCCCTTCAAACAGCTATCGCGAGCAGGCTCGCTCCCACATTGGATTTGGGTCAGCCCCAAAAAGTGGATTTGCCACCTAACCCTGTGGGAGCGAGCCTGCTCGCGAAGACGTCCTCCATGACACATCAATCATCGCCCTGCTGCTCTGGCACGGGCTTTGCGTGCCCGCATTACACGAAAACGCCATACCCGAAAGTCCAACAGATCAAACAATAAAAAAGACAGAGAGGACTTATGACTTCTACTACACAGCTCAAACCCACACTCGGCACCCTGCATCTATGGGGCATTGCCGTCGGCCTGGTGATTTCCGGCGAATATTTCGGCTGGAGTTACGGCTGGGGCACCGCCGGCACCCTGGGTTTCCTCGTCACCGCCCTGATGGTGGCGACGATGTACACCTGCTTCATCTTCAGTTTCACCGAATTGACCACCGCTATTCCCCATGCTGGCGGGCCCTTTGCCTACAGCCGCCGGGCCTTCGGTGAAAAAGGCGGACTGATCGCCGGCATTGCCACCCTGATCGAATTCGTCTTTGCGCCACCGGCAATTGCCATGGCCATCGGCGCCTACCTCAACGTGCAATACCCGGAACTGGACCCGAAGATCGCCGCTGTTGGCGCCTATTTCGTGTTCATGGGCCTGAATATCCTCGGCGTCAGCATCGCGGCCACCTTCGAATTGGTGGTCACCGTGCTCGCCGTCGCCGAATTGCTGGTGTTCATGGGCGTGGTCGCACCGGGCTTCAGCTTCAGCAATTTCGTGCTCAATGGCTGGTCGGGATCCAACGAATTCACCATGGCCTCAATCCCCGGCATCTTTGCGGCGATACCTTTCGCGATCTGGTTTTTCCTCGCCATTGAAGGCGCAGCCATGGCCGCCGAAGAAGCCAAGGACCCGAAACGCACGATTCCCAAGGCTTATGTCAGCGGTATTCTGACCCTGGTGTTCCTCGCTATCGGCGTCATGGTGATGGCGGGCGGTGTCGGCGACTGGCGCCAACTGTCGAACATCAACGACCCGCTGCCTCAAGCGATGAAAGCCGTGGTCGGCAACAATTCGAGCTGGATGCACATGCTGGTCTGGATCGGCCTGTTCGGCCTGGTGGCGAGCTTCCACGGGATCATTCTTGGCTACTCGCGACAGTTCTTCGCCCTGGCTCGCGCCGGTTATCTGCCCAAAGGGCTGGCCAAACTCTCGCGCTTCCAGACGCCGCACCGGGCGATTCTGGCGGGCGGCGTGATCGGCATCGCGGCGATCTACAGCGACGGTCTGGTCAACCTGCAGGGCATGACGCTGACGGCTGCGATGATCACCATGTCGGTATTCGGTGCCATCGTGATGTACATCATCAGTATGCTGAGCCTGTTCAAATTGCGTAAAACCGAGCCGAACCTGGAACGCACCTTCCGCGCGCCGGGCTACCCGATCGTACCGGGGATCGCGCTGTTTCTGGCGGTGGTGTGCCTGGTGGCGATGGCGTGGTTCAACACCTTGATCGGGTGTGTGTTCCTTGGGTTCATGGTGGCCGGTTACCTGTATTTCCAACTGACCGCCAAGCAGCGTTCCGACGCGCCGGCGGATGCGATGCTCGAAGGCGTCTGAGTTGCACCGGCGCCGGGCTGATTCCCGGCGCCTGCCATATTGAAGTGCAGTGCAGTTCCCTATGTGGGAGCGAGCCTGCTCGCGATTTGCGGTCTGACATCCAAAACATGTGTCGAATGACACACTGCAATCGCGAGCAGGCTCGCTCCCACAGGGTTCGGCGGTGCATTCGGGTTATTTATTGAATCAGGAGGACACCGTCCCATGGCCGTATTTGCCCATACCGTCGGCGCCCAGACCTATCGCTTCGACAGCCTCAAGGACGTCATGGCCAAAGCCAGCCCGGCGCGCTCCGGGGACTTTCTGGCCGGTGTTGCCGCCCTCAATGATGGCGAGCGGGTGGCCGCGCAGATGGCCCTGGCTGATATCCCGCTGACTCATTTCCTGCAGGAAGTGCTGATTCCTTATGAGGCCGATGAAGTTACCCGGCTGATCATCGACACTCACGACAAACAGGCTTTCGCGGTTGTCAGCCACCTCACCGTCGGTGGTTTCCGCGACTGGCTGCTCAGCGAGGCCGCCGACGAACAGAGCCTGCGCACCCTCGCCCCGGGCCTGACCCCGGAAATGGTCGCCGCCGTGTCAAAGATCATGCGCGTGCAGGACCTGGTGCTGGTGGCGCAGAAAATCCGTGTGGTCACGAGATTCCGCGGCACCCTGGGCCTGCGCGGCCGGCTCTCGACACGCCTGCAACCCAACCACCCCACCGACGAACCGGCCGGTATCGCCGCGAGCATTCTCGACGGCCTGCTGTACGGTAACGGTGACGCGATGATCGGCATCAACCCGGCCACCGACAGCATCGCGTCGATCTGCGCCATGCTGGAAATGCTCGATGCGATCATCCAGCGCTACGAAATTCCTACGCAGGCCTGCGTGCTGACCCACGTCACTACGTCCATCGAGGCGATAAATCGAGGTGTTCCGCTGGACCTGGTGTTCCAGTCGATTGCCGGCACCGAAGCGGCGAATGCCAGTTTCGGTATCAACCTCAACGTCTTGCAGGAAGGCTATGACGCGGGCTTGAGCCTGAACCGCGGCACGCTGGGCCAGAACTTGATGTATTTCGAGACCGGTCAGGGCAGCGCCTTGTCGGCCAACGCCCACCACGGCGTCGATCAACAGACTTGCGAAACCCGCGCCTACGCCGTGGCGCGTCATTTCAAGCCGTTTCTGGTAAACACCGTCGTAGGCTTCATCGGCCCGGAATACCTCTATAACGGCAAACAGATCATCCGCGCCGGTCTCGAAGATCACTTCTGCGGCAAGCTTCTGGGCGTGCCCATGGGTTGCGACATTTGTTACACCAATCACGCCGAAGCCGATCAGGACGACATGGACACCCTGCTGACCTTGCTGGGTGTGGCCGGGATCAACTTCATCATGGGCATCCCCGGCTCCGACGACATCATGCTCAACTACCAGACCACCTCGTTCCACGACGCCCTCTACGCCCGGCAAACCCTGGGCCTGAAACCGGCGCCGGAGTTTGAACAGTGGCTGGCGAACATGGGCATCTTCACCCAGGCAGACGGCAAAATTCACTTCGGCAACAGCCTGCCAGCGGCCTTCCGCCAGGCATTGGCGCAACTGGGATGAGTGTTGATATGGATAAACCACCCGTCGATCCGCAAAACCCATTGCTGGAACTGCGTCGCCTGACGCCGGCACGTATTGCCCTCGGTCGTACAGGCACCAGCATGCCGACCAGCGCGCAGCTGGACTTCCAGTACGCCCATGCACAGGCCCGGGATGCGGTGCATCTGCCGTTCGACCACCCGGGGCTCAGTTCGCAACTGGCCGAACGTGGACGTGAGAGCTTGCTGCTGCACAGCGCCGCCACGGACCGGAACAGTTATTTGCAGCGCCCCGATTTGGGGCGCAAGTTGAGTGATGAGTCGGCGCAGACCCTGCGCGATTACGCGCAAGCCCATCCTGGCGGCGTAGATCTGGCTGTCGTGGTGGCCGATGGTCTCTCGGCGCTGGCCGTTCATCGCCACACTTTGCCGTTTCTGGCACGCATGGAAGAACAGACAGCCGCTGAGGGCTGGTCCCTGTCACCGGTGATTCTGGTGGAACAGGGCCGGGTTGCGGTGGCCGACGAGATTGGCGAGCTGTTGGGTGCGAAAATGGTGGTCATACTGATCGGCGAACGCCCAGGATTAAGTTCGCCAGACAGCCTGGGGTTGTATTTCACCTATAATCCCAAGGTCGGACTGACGGACGCCTATCGCAACTGCATCTCCAATGTCCGGCTTGAAGGCTTGAGTTACGGCATGGCGGCACACCGTTTGCTGTATCTGATGCGCGAAGCCTGTCGGCGGCAGTTATCGGGGGTCAGTCTGAAGGACGAAGCCCAGGTTCAGACGCTGGAGTCGGACACCGGGGCGGACATGAAGGGTAATTTCCTACTCCGCCCGTCGGATGCCTGAACCGTTTCCGCATTGCGTTTCTATTCAGGTTTCAGGCAGGATCGATGCACGGCCGCCAAGGGTTTCCCATCGCCGTCACCATGTAAGACAGCCACTTGAAGACGAGACCTACCATGCGGATTATTCAAGCGACCCTCGAACACCTGGACCTGCTGACCCCGTTGTTCGTCAAATATCGCGAGTTTTATGGCTCCCTGCCGTATCCGGACTCGTCCCGGGCATTCCTCGAGAAACGCCTGCGGCGCAAGGAGTCGGTGATCTACCTGGCCCTGGCCGATGACGACAACAACAAACTGATGGGTTTCTGTCAGTTGTACCCGAGCTTTTCGTCTCTTTCGCTTAAACGCGTGTGGATCCTCAACGACATCTACGTCGCCGAAGACGCCCGCCGCCAGTTGGTGGCCGACAACCTGATCCGCACCGCGAAAAAAATGGCCAAGGAAACCAATGCCGTGCGCATGCGCGTTTCCACCAGCAGCAATAACGATGTGGCGCAGAAAACCTACGAATCCATCGGGTTCAAGGAAGACACCGAGTTCAAGAACTACGTGTTGCCGATCAGTGACGGGATTTAAGATCCCAAAAAGATCGCAGCCTTCGGCAGCTCCTACATTGACCGGGGCGACCTCGACCCTGTAGGAGCTGCCGAAGGCTGCGATCTTGTCCCGCAAACTCCGCAACCCATCGACATCCCTCGCTACAAACTCGACGCGTTTTTCACTTTTCACCCCGTATAATGCCAATTCTTTCCGGCTCGTAAGAAAAATCACACTTAGCTGTAGTCTTACGCGAAGCCATCCGCACAGGCCTGCTGAGTCGGGCCATCACCACAGGTGCTTTCCATGGATTTCAACCCAATCGACGTTATCCTGCATCTCGATGTTTACCTCGAGATGCTGGTGAGCAACTACGGAGCATGGATTTACGCCATCCTGTTTCTGGTGATTTTCTGCGAAACCGGTTTGGTGGTGATGCCGTTCCTGCCGGGTGATTCCCTGCTGTTCATCGCGGGCGCCGTAGCGGCCGGTGGCGGCATGGACCCGGTGCTGCTGGGCGGCCTGCTGATGCTGGCGGCGATCCTCGGCGACAGCACCAACTACGTGATCGGCCGCACCGTCGGCGAACGGCTGTTCAGCAACCCGAACTCGAAAATCTTCCGCCGCGACTACCTGCAACAAACCCACGATTTCTACGACAGGCACGGCGGCAAAACCGTGACCCTGGCGCGCTTCATGCCAATCATCCGTACCTTCGCCCCATTCGTCGCCGGCGTGGGCAAAATGCCTTACCCGCGTTTCTTTGCCTTCAGCGTTTTAGGCACCATCCTCTGGGTGGGTGGCCTGGTGACCCTCGGTTACTTCTTCGGCAACGTACCGTTCATCAAGAAAAACCTGTCGCTGCTGGTGGTCGGTATCATCCTGGTGTCGCTGCTACCGATGATCATCGGCGTGATCCGCAGCCGCCTCGCTAATGCCGCATCCAAAGCCGAACCCCGCTGACTCACGATGTGGTCCCTTAGCGCCTGGCGACGCCGGCGCACCCTGGCCAGGCATCCGATTGCCGACGACATGTGGCAACGGGTGCGCCATCACCTGAGTTTTCTCGATGGCCTCAGCCCTGCGCAAGACCAGTGGCTGCGTGAAGCCAGCGTACTGTTCCTGCAGGACAAACACCTGACCGCCCTGCCCGGCGTCGAGCTCCATCAAGAGCAGCGCCTGCTGCTCGCCGCCCAGGCCCAATTGCCGCTCATGCATTTGGGCGACCTGAACTGGTATCAGGGCTTTCACGAAATCATCCTCTACCCCGACGACTTCCTCAGCCCACAGCGCCATCGCGACGCCAGTGGCGTCGAACATGAATGGGACGGCGAACACAGCGGTGAAGCCTGGCAGCAAGGCCCGATCATCCTCGCCTGGCCCGGCGTGATGGCTAGCGGGGGCTGGGAAGGCTACAACCTGGTGATCCACGAACTGGCGCACAAACTCGACATGCTCAACGGCGACGCCAATGGCCTGCCACCGCTGCACGCCGACATGCGCGTCAGTGACTGGGCCAGGGTCATGCAAGAAGCCTATGACGACCTCGACCGGCAACTGGAGCGCAACCCGGACGCTGAAACCGCCATCGACCCGTACGCGGCGGAAAACCCCGCCGAGTTCTTCGCGGTCACCAGCGAATACTTCTTCAGCGCCCCGGATTTGCTGCATGAGGCTTATCCACAGGTGTATGAGCAGTTAAGGCTGTTTTACCGACAGGATCCACTGGCGCGTCTGCGGCAACTTCTGGCCGAGAACCCGGTCTATCAGGCTCACGACTAGTGCCCAGCCTCACAGATACGTTGCTCTTTTGACGAGTGGCCGTTGTGGTCAGGCAAGGCGCCGCGACGAGTCATAGCTGGCTATGGCGAGGAGCGGCAACGCAGCATGGCCACAACGGACGCCGTCAAAAAGCGACAGTATCTGTGAGGCTGGGCACCTGGGTCTACACGACCTCTGGTACATAGCAACGGTGGCAGAATATGCCTATAATCGCCGCCACTTTTTGGTCAATCCGGCCAAGTGTTTTTGGTCAACTAACGGGGGCACCGCCCAATGAGCTACAGCAAGATTCCGGCTGGCAAAGACCTGCCGAACGACATCTACGTCGCGATCGAGATCCCGGCCAACCACGCGCCGATCAAATACGAAATCGACAAAGACAGCGATTGCCTGTTCGTTGACCGTTTCATGGCCACCCCAATGTTCTACCCGGCCAACTACGGTTATATCCCGAACACCCTGGCTGACGACGGTGACCCCCTCGACGTGCTGGTCGTGACCCCTTACCCGGTTGCTCCAGGTTCGGTGATCCGCGCACGTCCAGTCGGCATCCTGAACATGACCGACGACGGCGGCGGCGATGCCAAAGTCATCGCAGTCCCACACGACAAGCTGTCCCAGCTGTACGTCGACGTGAAGGAATACACCGACCTGCCACCTCTGCTGATCCAGCAGATCGAGCACTTCTTCGCGAACTACAAAGATCTCGAAAAAGGCAAATGGGTGAAGATCGAAGGCTGGGCCGGTGCAGACGCCGCCCGCGACGCGATCACCAAGTCGGTTGCTGCCTACAAAGGCTGAGAAGCAGCGATAAGCTTCTAGCTGCAAGCGTCAAGAAGAACCCCGGTTGATCCGGGGTTTTTTGTGGGCGCTTGGCTCACCACTAAACGGAACGTTTAACACTTCCTGGATTTGGTTTTTCTTGTTTAATTTCCACTAAAAGCGTCTTACATCAAGTCTTAAATTTCCCTCTAAATTTGAACGGGTCGTTTATTCAAACCCCCAACCCACGCCAGTAAACTCGTGTTTATGAAAAAGAACACTAGCGGCCCCCGGTTTAAAGCGCTCCTCGAAGCAGCGAACATCAGGACAACAGGATTTGCCGCTTTCTTCGACACGGAAGCGCAAAATATCCATAACTGGTACACCCGTGGTGTGCCCGCCTACCGCATGGAAGAGGTCGCCCGACTACTGTCTGTAAACAGCGAATGGCTCAAAACCGGCGAAGGCCCGAAAGAGTCCACGCGCCTGCGCGTGCTCGACGAGTCCGGCAACACCTTCGACGCCCAAGCCATCCGCGGTGTCTACACGGTCATCGAACCCATCGACGTCGAACTGCCGTTCTATAAAGAAACAGCCACCGCCCCGGGCTCCAACAAAACCCATGTCGTCAAAGACCCTGGCCAATCCATCCGCCTGCCCCGCAGCCACCTCGACTTCCTGGAAATCAATCACGCCGACGCTATTTGTACCTACATGATCGGCAACAGCATGGCCGAGAAGATTGAAGACGGCTCCACCCTCGCCATTGATCGCGGGCTTACGCAGATTGTCGATGGGGAGATTTATGCGATCGAGCATGACGGAATGTTACGGATCAAATACCTGCATCGGATGCCGGGGAATGCGCTGCGATTGCGCAGTTACAACAGGGCCGAGTATCCGGATGAGATCTTCAGTGCCGAGCAGATTGATAAGCAGAACATCAGGGTATTGGGGTGGGTGTTCTGGTGGTCCACGCTGAACAAACGCAGACCGTCCGTACCGTTCCTGTAAATACGCAACCCCGCGATCCAATGTGGCGAGGGGGCTTGCCCCCGTTCGACTGCGCAGCAGTCGTAAAACCTGAACATGCGGTGCTTCTGGATAACCCACTTCAGGGACGCTCCGCGCCCCAACGGGGGCAAGCCCCCTCGCCACAGAGTCCGCGCAGCCACACAAAATCATCCCCGCAAAGCTCTATCCCGCACGCCAAGCTGGGCATTCCCCCAAAAAATCAGTATGCTGCGCCCCACATTTGCGCATCGCCCCTTCTTAAGGCTCAGATCGCACCGACAAGGCAGATGACTTTCTCGCCAAGTCCCACAGCCGAACGCAAGATTCGGGTGTACGTTTTGAAGGCTGGCGCGGTTTACCAAAAATGAACCAAGCCAGTCCCCGAGAAGCCGGCCACAAGCCGGCTTTTTAATTGTCCGAAATAATCCTATTCCATCTGAGAATCTACCTGCAGTGGTCAACTAATTCCGGACACCTCGATAGGAGGTTTAGACGCCATTGCCCGTTCGTAAACGGTCGGTGGCAGATATCCCAGTTTCGAGTGCAGCCGCTCGTTGTTGTAAAACCCAACGATGTATT